>CAIWNO010000249.1 GCA_903914045.1 uncultured bacterium
CGCGTCGGACCACAATTGCTGCATTTCAGTGGAGGCAAATCGCGTGGAGAGCGCGCTCTGCCACATATCGTTTGAATGAGATTGTGTGGTGTTGGAACTCACAATGTGATCGTATCGGAGGGCTTTGGCTTGTGACCAACGCGCGATTCCGTGCCTAAAAGCAGGCGTTTTATGTTGGCGCGGTGCGTGATGAACACCAGCATGGCGATAAGCGCGCAGGCGATGACCGCGGGCAGCGGCGTGCCTGTTGTGGTTTCAAGCGGAGTGGTTGGTGCTGGCGCGGCCACAATTTGCGCGGGCATGTTCCATGGAAGAAGCAACGCGGCGCTGAAGGGCAGTGTGAGCGCGGCGATCAAACTTGAAAGGCTGACAATGCGCGAAAGTTTCATACACGCAATCCACACGGCTAGCGCGATGAGCATTGGAAATGTCAGCACGGGCCACATGGCCACAAGCGCGCCGAAGCCGGTGGCCACACCTTTGCCGCCTTTGAACTTGAGCCACGGTGAAAAAATATGTCCGGCGATCGCGGCGATGGCAATGACAATCCACACGGTCAACGCGGTTGATGAAATCATGTTGACTGGCTGGCCAAGCACGCCATTGACTTGTCCAATGATCAACACGGGCAGCGCGCCTTTGAGCGCGTCAAGCGCGAAACATATGAAGCCCCACTTGCGACCAAGCGCGCGCCCAACATTGGTGGCGCCCACATTGCCGCTGCCCACCGCGCGCAAGTTGACGCCCTTTGATTTGGCGATCAACACGCCAAAGGGAATGCTGCCGCACACGAAAGCGGCGACGACCTGAATGATGACTTGCAAATTAATTTGCGTATTTATTTGCATGGCGAAGAATTCCATCTCTGAAAGAGTAGTGTTTTGTGCTGCGATTGTGTGTGAATGCGTGTGATGAGCGGCGGCGCAATATCGTGCGTTGCGCCATGTCTTGGCCACGTTCGCGCTAGTCGCGGCGATTTAACGAAGTTTGGCGTTGAGCAATTGCGTCGCGGCGTGCGTGACATCGCCAACAGAAATACGGTCCATGCGCGCGATTTGCGCCACATGATTGGCGATGACTTCCTTGGGAAGAAATGGATCCGCGATCAGCAACCACTCGCGCGCAGTCGCGGAGTTGTTGGCGCTTGGCGTCTCGTGCAACGTTGTGAAGCGATGATCTGTTGGACCGAATAGCGAAACGCACGGCGTGTTCAAACCCGCCGCGATATGGCGCGGACCCGTGTCGTTGCTGATGAGCAAGTCCGCCTGCGCAATGGCGCCCTTGAGTCCGGCAAGCGTGACGTCGCGATCAATCAGCGAAATGGCGGCGCCGTTGCTTGCGGACACGATGGTGTCAACGATGTCGCGTTCATCAGCGGAACCAGTGACCGCGACGCCGGCGCCGCATGTGTCGCGCAACGCAATGGCCAGCGCGGCGAAGTTGGCGGCGGACCAACGCTTATCCAATCTGTTGGCGCCTGGATTTAAAATCACGCGCGGCATGGGCAATCCATCAAGCAGGCGAAAGCCAATCGCCAGTTCCTCCACGCTGCAATGCAATTGCACGGAGCGATCGCGGATGGACGCGCCCAGCGCCAACTCCGTTAAATCGCAATAGTTGTCCACGCTGCTGTAGGGCGTTGTCATGAATGGCGGCGTTGCGGGATGTGACAGAAACCAGCCGCGATTTTGACGATTCCAACCAATGCGCGTGCGCGCGCCGCTAGCAAACGCGATCACCGCGCTGCGCATGCTGTTTGGAAAAAGCAACATGGCGTCGGCGTTGATGGCGCGGATTGGTTTGAGATTGCTCAGCGGTCCAAGCCAGCCGCGCATGCGATGTTCGACGCACTCATCAAAGAATGGCAAGCCGCAAAGTATGGTGCGCAAGCCAGCGCGGCCCAGCAGCGTGATGTGCGTATTGGGCAAATGTTCCCGCAGCGCGCGCAGTGCCGGCGTGGCCATGACCGTGTCGCCAATCCATGACGGAAGAATCACGCAGAGCCGCTTGCAGTTGTGCAGGGGAGATTTCATTTAGAAAGAACCCCACGGACTTTCAGGCGCGCGATGCGAACGCCACCAACGATCGGTGTCGCGGCGAAGCTCTGTGGCAAATCCCAGCGCGATGACTTCGCCGCCCGCCACCGTGGCGGTCACGCTGCTTGCATGGAAGTCCAGTTGCAAAAGTTGAATACCAGTTCGTTGCGCCAGCGCGTGCGCCATGGATTTGATGGTTTCTTTGAACACGGCGTCGGATAAAATATCAGATCGGCGCGCATGCAGCGCGACGGATCCGATTGCGGCGGCATCAATGATTGGCGCGGTGATGCGACGCGCGGCGTGCAGCAAATCCTTCGCCACAAAGTCGCCAACGCTTGCGGCGGCCTGTTCGCGATCGCTTGAAAGAAGAATGGTGCGGCATTGAGCGGCCGCGCCCGCCACCACATCGCGCTCTTGATCGCCCACCATCCAGCTTTTTTCTAGATCTATGGCGTGGGCCAACGCCGCGGCAAACAGCATTCCAGGCGCGGGTTTGCGCCACTCATGTTCGCGGCGATAATTTTCCACCGTTGCTTGCGGATGAAACGGACAGTAATAATATTCGCTGATGACCTTTGGCGCGCCCACTTGTTCGCACAGCATCTGCTCCAGCCGCGCGTGCGTTTGCACAACCGCGTCCTCGCTGTATTTGCCGCGCGCCACTCCGCCTTGATTGGTGACCACGAACAAAAGTAAATCATGCTTCAATAAAAGTTGTAGCGCCTGCGCCACGCCCGGAAGAATTTGAATTTGCTTTGGATCACCCAAGTCGCCATCGTTGTCGATCAGCGTTCCATCGCGGTCAAGAAAGACCGCCGGCCGCAACGCGGGTTGGCGATCAGCGGCGCTCACACCACAACCGCCGGTTTTGATTTGGAGAAATGCAAATGCGGAACGGTGTCGCCAAAGCAAGTTCCCATGGCGCGCCCGGCCGCGATCAATCCATGATCCAATGGAACCAGTCGTTGCTTGCCCGCGGCGTGCAACAAGTCGACATCGGAGAAAATATTATTTTCACGCACCACCATGCGATTGTGGCCGCCAGCCATGAGCGTAAGAATGGCGTGATAGCCAAAGTGCGTGGCCAGAATTCGATCAGCCGCGATGGGCGGACCGCCACGTTGGATGTGGCCAAGCACGGTGGTGCGGGTTTCAACATTGCAGGTTTTCTCAATGTTTTTAGCCACAAACGCGCCAATGCCGCCAAGACGAATAGGGTCTGGACTTGTGGGATCAATGCGCGCCACCATTTGTTCGCCTGATTTTTGCTTGGCGCCCTCGGCCACCACCACAATCGCAAAGCCCGGACCTTTACTCATGCGTTCATTCACAAAAGCGCAAATCGGATCAAAGTCAAATGGAATTTCTGGAAGCAGAATCACGTCGCTACCACTGGCCACGCCGGCGGTGAGCGCAATCCAACCCGCGTTGCGTCCCATGAGTTCACACACCATCACGCGGTGGTGGCTGTCGGCGGTGGAGTGCAAGCGATCAAGCGCGTCGGTGGCGGTTGCGACCGCGGTAAGAAAACCAAAACTAATTTCGGTTCCAACAATATCGTTGTCGATTGTTTTTGGAACGCCAATAATGTTCAAGCCCTTGTGCACAAGATGGCTGGCCGCGCTCATGGTTCCGTCGCCACCAATCACAATGATCGCGTCAAGGCGATGGCGCCGCGCGGTCTCGATGCAGCGCTGGGTCATGTCGCGAAAAATCGGCGCGCCATGTTCGTCATTGCCAACGTGGTACCTGCTTGGGTTGCAACGATTGTTGCTGCCCAAAATAGTTCCGCCGCGCACCAGAATTCCAGCGACATCGCGCGAAGTCAGCGGGCGAACGCGGTCGTCGATTAAGCCTTGAAAGCCATCTTCAATGCCAACCACTTCAATGCCACATTGCAAAATGGCGGTCTTGGTCACGGCGCGAATCACGGCGTTCAGGCCGGGGCAATCGCCGCCGCCGGTGAGAACGCCAATGCGACGAATATGTTCTGGAGGTGTCATGGAAAGCGTCAGATCGTAACCATCTTTTGCAAGCGCGCCACGCGCCGCCATCTTTCACATCAGCGGTACCATTCTTTCAATGACACAGGAAAAAAATCCAGCCAATCACGGCGACTCAGGCGGCGTTGAGGAAGTTCATCCATCGGTGCTTGAAGCGGCGCGGCGCGCCAAGTTGGATCGCTACCGAAATGAGATGGGAGTGGACCCGTTTGGCGCACGCGTGATGGATTTGGTGCCACTTGCCCAAGCGCGCGCCGCATTCAACGCCGACGCGCAAGCGCAACATGAACTTGACAGCGCCAAGGCCAAGGCCGACCCCGCGTTTCAAATTGTTGACACGCGCCCGCGCATGAAAGTGGCTGGACGCGTGGTGCAGTACCGCGATCTTGGAAAAATTATTTTCTTTTGGCTGCGTGATCACACCGGCGACTTGCAAATTTCCATGAGCAAGGCCGCCGCCGACGCGAAGTCATTTGAAATTGCCAAGGCGCTTGATTACGGCGACATTGTGTGCGCGCAAGGACCCATTGGCCGCACGCAAAAAGGCGAGATTTGCATTTGGGCGCACCATGTTTCGCTGCAATGCAAAAGTTTGGCGCCGCCGCCAGGCAAGTGGCATGGCTTGGAAGACGCGGAAATTCGTTATCGAAAGCGCTATTTGGACATGTGGGCCACGCCTCGCACCATGCAAGTTTTTCAAATGCGCAGCCGCATTGTCTCCATGGTGCGCAACTTCATGCAGCGCGGCGGATATTTGGAAGTTGAGACTCCCATGATGCAACCGTTGGCGGGTGGCGCGGCGGCGCGTCCATTTGTGACCACGCACAACGCGCTGAGCATGAATTTATTTTTACGCGTGGCGCCCGAGTTGTATCTCAAGCGTTTGATCACCGGCGGCATGCCGCGCGTGTTTGAAATCAATCGCAACTTTCGCAATGAAGGCGTTGATCGCAGCCACAATCCGGAGTTCACCGCCATGGAGGCGTACGAGGCGTTTGGTGATTACACAAGCATTATGGACATGACGGAATCCTTGGTGCATGAATGCGCCGTTGAAGTGGCCAAGGAGCACGCCGATGTTCCCGCGGGTCCCGTGCTTGCGTTTGGTGAATTGAAAGTGAATTACGCCAAGCCATTTCGCCGCGTCACCTTCGCGCAGTTGTTCAAGCAAGGCTCTGGTCTTGACATCTTTGATGAGAAATCTGTTTTGCAAGAGGCCCAGACGCGCCACATTCCGCACGCCGCCACGATTGATCACTGGCTGCGCGTGGAGAAATTGTTTGAACTTCTGGCGGAGCCACAGATTGATCCATGCACGCCCACATTTGTCATCGATTGGCCAAGCGCCGTCAGTCCACTGACGCGTCCGCGCGCTGATGATCCGCGCTTGTGCGAGCGCGGCGATTTGTTCATTGGCGGCATGGAACTTGGTCCACACTACAGCGAATTGAACGATCCCGATGTGCAGCGCGCCAAATTCACCGAGCAACTCAAGGGCGTCAACGATGAAGAAACAACCTTCCGCACGCTTGATGAAGATTTTCTTGAGTCACTGAAAGTGGGCATGCCACCAACCGGCGGCATGGGTCTAGGCATTGACCGCTTGGTCATGTTGCTGACCAACAGTGAAAGTATTCGCGACGTAATTCTCTTTCCATTGATGAAGTCCGAGTGATGTTGCGATTCGCCGCGAAAATTTTTGGAATAGTGGCGGCATTGTTTGTCGCCTCTGTCTGCGTTGCCAGGCAGACTTCACCAACTGTCGATTCACAATCCGCCACGGCGGTCATGGCTTTGGACGCGCCGCGCTGGTATTTCATAACACTGAACGCTGTTCCGGCGGGTTGGATGAAAGTGCAGAGCAAAATAATCAGCCAAGGTTTTCGCACGGAAACAGAAACGCATTTGCGCATGGCCCGCGAGAAACAAATTATTGGCATGAATACTTCCTCATGGATTGAGGAAGACAGCGAAGGACGGCCACTGCGGGCTGGGCAAACTCAAACAGGCGGTGGCTCATCGGTGCGCATGAATTGGACTTGGTTTGAGAATGGAATTCGCGAGCGACGCATTCAAGGCTCAAGCACCAATGAGCGTGAATTGCCAGCGATTTCCACACAGGCCTTGCCTCCAATGGCGGCGCAACGCGCTATAAAAAAGGCAATTTCCGAAGGCCAAATTGACTTTTCTTTGTTGCTACTTGATCCATCGCAAGGAGTGGCGCCCGCGCTGAATCGGCGGCAGAAAATGGACGAGTGCAACGTGGTGATAGATGGACATTCCGTGAAGTGCACGCGCTGGAAATTATCTGGCCCGTTGATTCCACATGGAAACGAAGAGTGGATTGACTCCACCTATGAAATTGTTCAAAGCCAAACTCCAACAGGTTTAGGAATTTTGAAAAATGTGGCATGCGATCAAGCCACGGCCTTGACCGCAATAGATGACGCCAAGCCGCCGGTGGAAATTATGGTTGCCAGCTTTGTCAAAGTGACACCGCCGTTGAGCAACGTGACTGAAAAAAGATCCATCACGTATTTGGTCAAAGCAAAAAAACCGCCTGTTATGCCGCCTCCTCAAGAGGGCTTCCAGCGTGTCACGCGCAATCCTGATGACTCGTTCCTTGTAACAATTAATCTTGATCAGCCCGCTGAGCCTTCGCTTGCAGGCTTGGCCAGTGACGTTCTCTATATGGAATCATCACCCATGATTGATTGGAAAGATGCCGATGTGTTGGCATTGAAGGACAATGCCTTGGCGAAATACAAATCCAATGAGGATGCGGCCATAAACCTGGCGCCGAAATCTGTGCCGCCAAACGCCGACATACACAGTGATGAAATGGCTGCAATGTTGCGCAAAGCGAAGGTGTTTCGATCGGTGGTAGCCAATCACATTGGAAATAAAAATCTTGGCAGCGCCTTCGCCAACGCAAGTGAAACCGCTCGAACAAAATCCGGTGACTGCACCGAACACGCGGTGTTGCTTGCGGCCTTGTTGCGCGCCGGCGGAATTCCCAGCCGCGTGGCCGCGGGGTTGGTGTGGTCGGAATATTTCGCTGGCGAACAAAATGTGTTCGCCTGGCATTTATGGACGCAGGCGCTCATTGGTGGTCGATGGATTGATTTGGACTCCACACTTCCCGCACAGGGAGAATCATTTCATGTGGGACACGTGTTGCTTGCCGTCACCCCGTTGACCGACGCGGTCAGCGATCCCGCATGGGCCAGCCTTCTTTCTTCCATGGGCAATCTTTCGATCGAGGTGAGCGATGGAGCGAATAAATAATTCCCCAACGCTGCCGACGCGTGATCCGACGGGATACAAAGGAACGTTTGGCAAAGTGTGCGTGATTGGTGGTTCTTGCGGCGATCACCCAATGATTGGCGCGCCCGCGCTGGCCGCCCGCGCCGCGCTTCGAAGTGGTTGCGGTTTGTGCACGGTCGCAGTGCCCGCGCCCATTTTGCCCGCGGTGCTTTCCATTATTCCCGCGGCCACTGGCGTGGCCTTGCCCATTGATGCCAGTCAACATTTATTCGCCGCGGGTTGCGCGCACGTCATTGATGAGGCGCTCATCAACGCCGACGCGTTGGTTGTTGGTCCAGGCTTTGGGCGCGATCAAGCGCAGCAACAAATTGTTATTCGACTGGCGAGCGCTTTCACAAAGCCGCTGGTTCTAGACGCCGATGCGTTGCGCGCGCTGGCGCACACGCCGGATTTTGCGCGCGATTTGCAAGCGTCAATTATTATGACTCCACACGCCGGCGAGTTCGCCGCGCTTGCGCACGCGCTTGAACTTGATCTTGATCCAGTGAATGAATCAACGCGCGAAGTTGCCGTGACCACATTGGCGGCGCGTCTTGGTTGCATTGTGGTTTTGAAGGGCGCGCACACCCAGGTCAGCGATGGTGTTCGCGTGTGGCGCAGTGAATTCGCCGAGGCCGCGCTGGCCATTGGCGGAAGCGGCGATGTCTTGTCTGGAATTACTGGATCATTCGCGGCGCAATTCGCGCAAGAAAATTCCGCCCACGCGCTTGATCTATTTCAAGTGGCGTGCCTAGCGGTTCAAGTGCATGCGCTGACCGCGGTCGCATGGTCGCGCACGAATGGACACGCGGGACTTTTGCCAGAGGAACTTGCCGACGGCATTCCCTCAATCATGGCGCGCCTGCGCGGAGAAATTGTCTAAGCGCGCTTCGCGTCGGCAAATTTTTTCACGGCTACACTCGCGCCATGACCAACGACGAGCACATTGCAATCAAAGATTTCCGCCCGAATTCTCACATCAACGGCATTTATGGCCTTGTGAATCCGCAGGTTGGCACCACGCGCGCGGGCAAGCCGTATTTCAAGGCGCTTATTCGTGACGCATCTGGTGAAGCGGCCTTGCGCGTTTGGATTTTTGACGAAGCGCGCCTTGGTGAAACCATTCGCACCGGCTTTGTGCACATCGTTGGGCAAACGCAAAGTTACAACGGGCAAATTCAGGTGATCGCGGACGCCATTCGCGCCGAGGAAGTGTCCACTGAGCAACTGAAAAAACTTTTGCCGGCCACTACGCGTGACATTGACGGCATGATGAAGGAGGTCGAGCGCCTGCTTCACACATTGAAGCATCCAGGCATGCGTGCGTTGGCAGATCAATACCTTGGCAACGAACACATCATGCAACATTTTCGCCGCGCGCCCGCCGCGGTCAGCGTGCATCACGCGTACATCGGTGGCTTGCTTGAGCACACGCTGCAACTCATGTTGCTCGCGGATGTCATGCTGCCGCTGTATCCAGGATTGAATCGCGACCTTGTTTTACTGGGTTTGTTCCTGCATGATTTGGGCAAGACGGTGGAGTTGGAATGGGAGCGCGGTTTTGCCTACACCACGGATGGCAATTTGGTTGGACATGTGGTGCGCGGCGCGATTTGGCTGCAAACCATGGCAGCGGCGGCGGCCAAGAAATCGCCAATTCCCCCTGACGCGCTGCGCGTTCTGTTGCACATTGTCATTAGCCATCACGGCGCGTTGGAGCACGGGGCGGCGAAATTGCCTAGCACTCCAGAGGCCATGTTTGTGGCCATGCTTGACAACCTTGACGCTAAAACAACTTCAACACTTGTGGCCGCGGCGCGTGATCGCGCGGATGTGAATGAGCCTGGACATGAATTCAGCGACAAAGTGTGGTCGCTGGATGTGCGGGTATTTCGGCCCGATCC
>CAIWNO010000250.1 GCA_903914045.1 uncultured bacterium
CACCCATGAATTAGCCTGGAACACGCTAAAAGATTTCTTAGAAGCCCGTGGCGCGGCGGAAATTTTTGGTTCACGCGACACAACCCGCGCCGCGTTCACGGCGGGGTTGATCGACCAAGGCGAAGTCTGGATGCAAATGATTCAAAGCCGCAATCAATCCACTCACACATATAACGAAGAAATGATGACCCAAATTGTGACCGCGGTGATACAGACCTACATGGCCGAGTTCACCAAACTACAAAGCAAGTTCGAGCAACTGCGCTCCGCAGAATCCAAAGCATGAATAGCGGGCTCACGGAGTCAACGACCGCGCAAATTCGCGATGTGTTTTCTAAGCATCCCGAAATCGACCAGGTGATTTTGTACGGCTCGCGCGCCAAGGGCAATTACAAACCCGGATCAGATATTGATCTCGCGTTGATTGGTTCCAGCATTACGCAAAATGTTCTAAGTCAGATTCAAAGTGAATTTGACATGGGTCCGCTTCCATATCGCTTTGATCTTTCTATTTTCAGCCAGCTCACGCACCGGGATCTCATTGAACACATTCAACGAGTGGGTGTGGTTTTTTATCAGAAAGATTGAGGCGCTCCGAATACGAACATGACAGATGAGAGTGGTGGGGAGTGATTTTATTTTTCAATCAGATGGTTTTTTTCCGCGCCACACATACGCCAGTGCGCGGTCAATGCGGAACGGGAGTTGCTGTTGGTAGACCCGCAGGAGTTGATGCTGGCGTTGGCGCAGTGATTGACGGGGCAGTGGGCGCGGTCACTGGCGGCACTGTCAAAGTTGCTGGCTTCGCAGTTGGCGTTGGCGCATTCTCGGTTTCATATTTATGAAGTGACGCCCGCATTTCTGCAACCATTTCAGGTGAAAACGCATTTTTCACGTCAAGTAGCACAACCGCCTCGCGCTGAATTTCAATTGCTTTGGCTTTGTCCCCAAGTTCCCAGTGCACACGAGCCAGCGTATCTAGGCTCGCCGCTTCTTTTCCAAGATTCAATTCAACACATTTCTGCGCCATGCGTAGAGCAAGCCTTAGATCACGCACGCGGTCGACTGAGTGCCATTCAGTTGTGATTTTCCAAGCAAGGTCGTTCAGAGTCGTGGCATCCAACTGTTCAATCGGCAATGATGCGGCCAGTGTCCCTGCTTCTGTGAAGTTCCCAGTTTTAGCAGCTCTTTGTATCAAAATGATTTTGTTGTTTATGCGATTTTGTATTTCCCGATCTTTAATTTCTATCGCTAATTCAGGTTCTCTCAGCACAATCATTGTTGCAATACGTGCGTCACCAGTGAGGCCCGGATCTGCAAGCACTTTTGTTTTTAGATTTTGTAGCGCGGCACTATCTGTACCAGCACTTGCAAGATCAGCGGCAAGATTTTTCTTTGCCGTGGCAATTTGCGCGCGCCGCGCTTGGAGCGCAGGAAAGCGATCCCGCAGAGCAACCGCATCCCAAAGCCGGATGGTGTTGTCTCTAGAACCCGAAGCAATGGTGTTTCCATCTGGGCTGAAGGCGACGGAACTGACCCATTCTTCATGCCCCTTGAGTACAGCAATTTCTTTTGCTGATGAGCGGTCCCAAAGCCGGATGGTC
>CAIWNO010000251.1 GCA_903914045.1 uncultured bacterium
CCAGCCGTTGTTACCCACGCTGAAATTGCCGGGAACATCAAGGGTTTTGTTGGTGGTGGTTGTGAAGTATGTCGGATTATTAAACGTGTGGGCGTTGATCCACCAGTCGCCGTTGCATGGATCAAATGTGAAGTCGTCATTCTTGGAGCCGGCGGTGTTGGACGCGTCAAACTCGCACACAGTAAGAATGGTTCCAGCGCGCATGTCGCTCCAAACTGCGTTGTTGGAGAAAGTGACAATGCCTTGCTCAACTGCGCCGTTGCCGTACCACAGATCCGCTCCGTTGGTGGCGGTGTTCAAAGTCTCCGCCCAGCGCAACTTGTACCCACGAATATCCAAATGATCTTGTATCACAATGAACTCAACCCAATTGCCGCCATTGCCAAGCACGCGCCCAAAATAAGAGTCAACGCCCTTGCTGGGATCACCAATCACCTCGGTGAGATACTTGGTGGAACCCACTGCGTTGTACTCATTCATAATTAAACCGCCCGCAAAAACCTGCGCGGAGAAACTGACGGAGAGCGCGAGAACGATGTGTGAAATTTTCATGGATGGTTCCTTTATTATTGAAAGCAGCTTGCAATAAAGCATGGGATAATTGTGACGCCAAAAACCATGGCGACTGTAAAGATTGAATGAATTAAATTTTTGGTTTGTGTTTAGAATGTGCTAAGCGGCACGAATCAAATCACACCCTTGCATCACATCAAATCACAAATATGAATTCCGCGGTGGCTCACCCATTCAGACGCCGCCGACAATTGAAACTGCGCAATATGAATGCCGTTAATTGATGGACAACAACACCAAACCGGCATCCGCGGAATCAACATCACCGCTGCCATCAAGGTCTGTGATGCATTCAAAACATGGCCCAAAATCAAGCAAGACCATGCCTAAATCACTGCTATCCACGTAGCCATCATTGTTCACATCGCCAAAGACGCCAGAGCCAACAGCAATGTCAAAGTTCACAGTGATGTTTCGCGATGCGGCACCAAGAATGTCCTCATCGCTGGTGCGCACGGTGGCGATTGCGGAGTAGGAGCCAGGCGTAAGACCCGCTGTGTTGAATGCAAAGCGAAGAGTGCGCGTGCCCGTGGTTAAGTTGGCGCCCAGACCGCTTGCAAGTGAAAGTCGGCTGGCCGCGGTTCCTGTGAATGAGACGCTGTCAATATCCAACTTAGCTTGATTGCTGTCGTATAGATAATTGCGCACGCCCGCATCAACGGTGACTGAACCAAGATCGGGTTGAGTATCAATGAGCAACGTCACGCTGTCAACATCCGCGACTGGATCCAAAGTTGGATTGCTTGAACGAACCACTTGCGCGGAAACTGGCAGCGCAATAGAAGGTGTTTCAACGCCCTCGTTGCTGCTGGTGACATTCACGTTACCCGTGGCTGTTCCAACAACTGAAGTATTCAGCGTGACAAATTTACTTATTGAGCTTGGCGACAAGGGACCAGTGCCCGTGGCCGTTCCAGTGACGCTGCCGGTGCACGCCACTGCGAAGGCAAGCGGCTCCACACCAGTGCTGTTGTAATACGGCGCCACATTTTGCACTTTCACTTCGATAGAGGCCAGAGCGCTCTTGATCACGCGGGTTGGTGCACTCACCAAAACCGCCGACATTTTGGCTGGCACTTGAAACTCTAGAAGTTGCGCAATGTGGTCGCTGGCCATTCCTAAATTATCCGCAAGAATGTTGGAACGAGTGATATCTGGCGAGTAATACGTGTTATTTCCAGCGTTGATGTCGGTGTTGTAGTGGGCGCCATCATTGCCAGGCACGCGCATGGTGCTGGTCATGGCTGAAATGCCGTGTCCATCCGACGCGCCAAGACTGGGCACGATGAAATCAAATCGATCATTCAAACCGCCGCCCACCATGCCGTTGTACCCAACAATCATTGGCGCTTGCGTTTGCTTCCATGCGTTGGTGGAGCCCGTCCAATTTCCATTTCCGTATGGATCAATGCCTTGACCATTGCCCGCGGCGATCAAACTTCCATAGGCCGCTTCAGCGTTGCTGTAGAAATTAAAGTCGCCGGTGTAAATGCATGGTACGCCAACACCAAGCGCGTCGGCGTTTGCGCGAATGGCCTGCATGCCCGTGTCACGCAACGCGGCGTTGGCACTTCCCGTGCTGGCTTTCAAATGCATTCCGTAGACATAAAATTTAGAGAGTGTGGATGTGTATCCCTTGAGTTGCATCAACCAACGATCGCCGTAGCGACTTGCGCCCGTGAAAATATCCGCGTGACCACTGGTGACTTCGCTCAGCGTATCTGTGCGATAGAACATGGCCTGCGCGCCTGACGCGGAATCCTCACCACTGGCGGAGGTGTATGTACCAATTGCGTAGGTCACGCCCGTTGGAGCCGCGGCATTGATCGCTGTCTGAATTTTTGTCTTTGCGCTGGCTGTGCATTCATTGAAAAGAAAAATATCAACCGGCTGCGCCCAACCCATTTTATTATCCGCATGCATTGCGGCAAGAACGCCTTTCATTGCCGCATCGTCACCTTGTTAGCCAGCGATGTTGTAATGCATGACTCGTACCTGGGCGGACGCCGAGGCGACCCAACCAAGAACGATGAATATCACCACAATTGTTTGGGTCTTGAACATGTTCATAGAGTACCCCCGCAAGTCGCTCTGTCCAAGAATCTTTTGCAGGAAATTGCAATTTGGCAATTTGAAAGTCCGTATATCATCCAAATCCGCCAATTTCGGCGTTCAGATCTTGTTCAACATTTCATCACTTTCAGTGAGGACCATTTCATGAAACAACTCCTTGTTCTTGCGTCACTTCTTTTGGCCGCCACCACCGCTTCGGCACAACAAGTGGACGTGCAGGAATTCACGCTTCCAAACGGCATGAAATTTCTTTTAATCCCGCGCACCGATCAACCCAATGTCATCGCCGCGGGCTGGCTTGCCAAAGTTGGCTCGGTGAATGAGCGACCAGGCATCACTGGCATCAGCCACTTCTTTGAGCACATGATGTTCAAGGGAACCAACACCATTGGCACGCTCGATCCACAGAAGGACGCCGAGTACCGCGCGCAACAGAAGGCGCTGCGCAATCAAATTAATCAGATGTCATGGACCACGCAGTACACCCGGTTTTTCAAGGGCGAAATTAATGATCCGTGGAATTCAGACAACGACACGCCGGAGTTGAAGGACTTGCGCGCGCAATTGAAGAAGTCCATGGATCAGCAACAAGGTCGATCATCGGCTGATGCGATTTCCAAATTAAAGAAAGATTTGGCCGCGGTGCCCAAGACTGACGCCGGCAAAGCGCAAGGCGATGACATTCAAAAGCAAATCTCCAAGTTGGAGCTTGCGCAGACCGCGCAATCCAGCATTGTGAAGGACGAGTTTGACCAGATTTACACCAAGGCCGGTGGCAGCGGCATGAACGCGTTCACCAGCAATGATCTCACGTTTTTCTTCATCAATGTGCCATCAAATAAATTTGAATTGTGGGCGTGGATGGAAAGCGACCGCTTGATGGATAGCGTGTTCCGCGAATTTTATTCAGAGCGCGACGTGGTGCATGAGGAGCGCAGACTGCGCACCGAAAGCACGCCAACTGGCCGCTTTCAAGAGCAGTTTGAAGCCATGTTCTGGATTTCAAGCGGCTACTCCTGGCCCGTGATTGGTTGGACGAGTGACTTGAACAGTTACACCATGGACGGCGCCATGGAATATTGGAACACCTACTACCGTCCCAACAATTTGGTGGGCATCATTGTTGGCGATTTCAAACCCGCCGATGTTAAGGCGAAGATTGAGCAATACTTTGGCCGACTTGAGACAGGCAAAGTGAAGCCGCCGCAAGTGGTCACGCTGGAGACCAAGCAAATGGCGGAGCAACGCATGAACGCCGAGGGAGATTTTCAACCCGAAGTGGATGTGCGCTACCACACCGTGGCGCTTGGCCACAAGGATGGCTACGCGCTTGACATGATGAGTGAAATTCTCAACGGTCGCACTGGTC
>CAIWNO010000252.1 GCA_903914045.1 uncultured bacterium
GTGAAATTGGATGGTCTGCAACTTGACTCATCGGGCAAGTTCTTGATCACCGAAAATAATTTCAACATTCCTGGAGTCACCACCAATTTCAATTCGGGTGGCGGTCTGGTGTTTGACAAGTCTGGAACCGTCAATGTGATGTTGGCTTGGAACTTCTATGGTTCCACCACCACAGATCTTGACACAAACAATGATGGAGTTTTGGATCCAACGCCGCCATGGATCTCACTCATTGACTCCATCAGTTTGACTGATGGCAACACAGATCCATTGACGTCGGGTGCAGCGTACTCAGCCACTGTTGTTGGTCCGCACAACAACATTGGTATCGATCGCCTTCCTGAACATGTCTACCGCTGTGCAACCGATGGAACTTGGACCATGGGTCAAAGCGCGTACACGGCTGGCTACGACACGCCACGGGCAGCCAACGCTTCCTGCTCGCTTGCACAAATCTACAGCTGTGGTGATTCCGGTGCGGGCGACTGCCTGACTCCGCACGACAACGCGCACTGCAACAACATGCCTTGTTGTGAAGCGGTGTGCGCAGTGGCACCAAACTGCTGCAGCGTAATTTGGGACGAAACCTGCGTAACAGCCACTGGCGCTCTCACCGCATGCGGTGGAAGTTTGCCAGAGGCGTACTTGAACGAGGCCCGCTTTGACGAAGTAACCGCTGGCACAACTGATGCCAACGAATACATTGAAATCGCTGGAACTCCAGGCGCAAGCTTGGATGCCTTGACCGTGATCATTCTTGGTGATGGCTCAGTCACTGCTGGTGGCGTGACCACCAACTTCAAGTCTGGCGCAGTTGAGTGCGTGGTTCCGTTGACTGGTCAAGTCATGGGTCCAACTGGTTTCTTTGTCATCACGCTCAATACAGTTAGTTCAACTGGTGTAGTAATCCAAGACGGTATCGCCTTGGATTACCCAGGTGATCTGCAAGTTGCAACGTTGAACATGGAGAATGATGACAACGTGACAGTGATGCTTGTCAATGGCTTTACTGGGTTGCTCAACACCGATTTGGACACTGATGACAACGGCACATTGGAGACAACTCCATGGACCAGCGTCAACGATGCTATTTCGATTGTGAAGACGGTTCATGCCGCTCCAACAAGCACCAGTGAAGAATGGTGGTACGCGCCACGCATTCCACCGCTTAAGGATGGACTTGCGATGCACATTTACCGTTGCTTCCCTGCCAATCTGTGGTGGGCGGGTGTGCGTGACATCACTAATCCTGACACCATTACTGATCGTGTTGGTCAAACCAACTTTAGCTGCCCAGGCAGTGGAAATGGTTGCTTCGGCGACTTGGACGGTTCAGGCGAAGTTGACTCCGGCGACGTAGGTATTGTCCTTCTGGACACTGGCCCATGCAGTGGTTGCCCAACCGATCTTGACGGTTCAGGTGAAGTTGACTCAGGCGACGTTGGTCTGGTGCTCTTGAGCTCCGGTCCTTGCGAATAAGTTGTTGAGCGGCTTTGAAAGCCGCGACTCATTGAGTGCAAACAAACCCCTCGGCCACACGGTCGAGGGGTTTTCTTTTTGCAACACAACATAGGCAAGCCTGCTGTGTCGCTGGCAGATCCACGTGGGCATGAATGTGACAAGCCAATGTAATTCGATATCGATTGTAGTTGCGGGCCTTTCTCAATAGCCAAGCAGTGGCGATAGGTAATGCTTGCTCAAGCAAACTGACGCGCGTTTTTTTGCGCCAGCTCTTTCGTGGCGGCTATGCTCGCCCCGTTGAACAGCGTCAACGCAATCACATTCTTTGGCTCGCAAGTTGTGCAAGCAATTTGCGGATTCGGCCACTTCGCGGACTTTGTCGCCATAACGGCGCAGCGCATTGTCATGCACCCCGCTAAAAGTTTTCGATGGCGCCTGCTTGCTCCGCAATTGTTCGCGGTTGGCGTGCTCAGCATTCCGGTGGTGGCCATCACCGGCGCGTTCATTGGCATGATTCTTGCGCTTGAAGGCTTCAACCAATTCGCCGCCCTTGGCCAAGAGGATCGCTTGGGCGGAATTATCAACATGAGCGTTGTGAAACAAATTGGTCCCGTGCTTGCGGCGGTCATGGTGGCGGGCCGCGTGGGTTGCGCGCTGGCGGCGGAGTTGGGAACCATGCGCGTGACCGAGCAACTGGACGCCATGCGCGCCATGGCCGCGGACCCAATGCAGCAACTGGTTGTGCCGCGCGTGCTGGCGTGCACCATCATGACGCCAATATTGACCATGTATTCAAACATGCTTGGAAGCCTGGGCGCCTGGATGGTCACGGTGAAAGTTTTTGGCGTGAGTGGGCCTGACTATTGGTACTGGACGGCGCAATTTGTGTCGTGGAGGGAGCCCTTCGGCGGTTTGTTCAAGAGCGTGTTCTTTGGCGCGGCGATTGGGTTGGTGTCGTGCTACAAGGGCTTCAATTGCCGCCCTGGCGCCGCCGGGGTTGGGCAAGCGGCCACCGCAAGTTTTGTGGCAAGTTTCATGGCCATTGTCATTCTGAATTTGGTGTTGGCGCAATTTCTCAACACGTTA
>CAIWNO010000253.1 GCA_903914045.1 uncultured bacterium
CAATTTTAAAAAACAACGCCGCCTGACTTTCGGAGCGATCACACTGCAACCCCCACAAGGGCTCAGTGCGCAACTCGGAGACCCGCCGAGTGCCCCGCCAATCAGGCGGCACTGTCAACATACTTCCTAGTTGCGCATCTCCAAATGGAATATGCAATATTTGTATAAGTTCCATAAAAAAATAACGGGCATTCAGTTTCATTCCTAGGCGCAAGGGAACGTGCCAAATGCAACGATTTCAGCCTGAAATAGCGGTTGTGACACAGCCTGCACTGGTGTCCACGTTGCGGCTTCGGTGCAGGCGAAGGCTTACAAGACCATCGCAAACTTATGTGGCTGGCGTTTCAACCGCCGAAGCGGCAATCCGCCCATCATCGCCCACTTGGTCAACCTTCACGGTCACGCGCCTGCTCACGCCGCGTTCCGCCATGGTAACGCCGTGAAGTTCATGGCACGCCTGCATGGTGCGCTTGTGATGCGTGATGATGATGAAGTGGCTGCGATCAAGGAAGGGCGGCAATGCTTTTGTGAAGCGCTCAACATTGGCCTCGTCCAGCGCGGCGTCGACTTCGTCCAGAATGCAGAACGGACTTGGACGGCTGCGGAAGATGGCCATGAGCAGGGCCACGGCCGTCATGGTTTTTTCGCCGCCGGAAAGTTGACTGATCACGCGCGGCTCTTTGCCGGGCGGCTTGGCGCGAATTTCAACGCCGCTTTCAAGCCAATCAATTTCGCCGTTCTCCATTGGAATTAAATACAAGTCCGCGCTGCCGCCGCCAAAGAGACGGCGGAACATTCCATCGTTGCCGGCAAAGCGTTCGCGCACGGCCTCGAATGTTTCTTTGAACTTGCGGCGGCTGACATCGTCCAATTTCACAACCAGTTCGTTTAAGCCCGCGCGCGCTTGATCAATGTCGCCCACTTGCTTGGCCAACTCCTCGTTCTTGCCTTCAAGTTGCGCCAGTTCATCAATGGCCTCCATGTTCACATTGCCCAGGCTCTTAATTTCATCGCGAAGTTGCTCGGCCTCGCGGCTGGCGGCTTCTCGATCAGGCGTCATAAAGCCTTCCGAGGATCGCTCCACCATGTAGTCCGCGTAGCCCAATGACAAATCAATGCTCAATTCCGTCAGCGTGCTTTCCTCAATGGATTCACGGCGAACCTCTGATTCACGGCGGTCCATTTCAACCGATGAGTGATCGCGCTCCACGCGCGAGGCCTCGTCGCGCACAACACGCAGCGCCTCTGAAAGTTGCTCCGCCAATTGAACGGCTTGCTCAAGTTGCGCGGCCACAATTTCCACCTGCGCCGCGGCGGCGGACTGACGTTCGGCGGCGGCTATTTTCTGAGACTCGGCGTGCGCTTGCTGGCGCGCCAAATCCTCCGAGCGCTCAGCGCGTCGCTCCGCCTCGGATTGCAAATCAGCGTCCTGCAATTTGGCCTCGTCAAAAGAATTTTCCAGCAAGCGACGCTCGCGTTGACGGCCTTGCAACAGCGCGCCAGACTCGCCAACTTTGGTGCGCGCGCTGGAAAGTAACTCGTTGGACAATTCAACGGCGTGCCGGGTTCCACTGGCCGCTTCGGTGGCCAGCGCAATTGCGGCGCGTTCGTCCGCAAGAAGTCGATCAAGACTTGCAACCTTGGACGCGCCATCACTGCGCTCCGTGTCAATTTCACGAAGGCGTCGATCGGCTTCGTGTCGTTCAAGTTCGGTGCGGTCGCGGTCGTGACGAACGCGCGAACCAAGTTGCTCCAATCGATCCGCTTGATATTGCGCGTCCAATCGACTGCGCATTGCAACCTTCATGCTCTCGTCGGCTTCGCGGTGGCGAGCGGCGGCAATCTTTGATTCCTCGGTCAAGCCGGACAAGTCGCCTTCGGCCATTGAAATCTCAATGGAAATGGCGCCGATTGCGGCTTCCAATTCACCGCGCTCAACGCGACGCGCCAATACGCCGGAGCGCAACGCGCGCGCGCCAGTCATGTGGATTTGTCCACGATGATCAACCATGGCGCCGCAGCGGCTCACCAATGTGGCGCCGCGGAATTCGCCAGCGGCTAAACGCAACGCCATGGCCAATGACTCAACAACAAACGCGTCGCCCAACAATGATTGCACAAGCAACTTCAATTCATTGCTGCAGCGCACGGCATGAACCAATGGTTCAACGCCTTGCATATCAGGGCGCGCGGCGGCGGGAGAGAACGGCATGTCAATGGCGCCCATGCGAACGCGACCTTCTTGACTGCGAATGGAATCCACCGCGTTCTCAAGATCGGTGTGCGTGCCCACCAGCAACATTTGTAAATCTTCGCCAAGCGCGGACTCAATGAATGGCGCGTGCTCGCTGTCGGTTTCAATCAGGTCGCCAAGCATGCCGGCGAACCACGCGTAATTTTGGCGTTGGGCCAAAATGCGTTTCACAGCCTCGTCCAAACCCTCGCCCATGGACGCCATTTCATCAAGCAAACGCAAGCGACTTTCCAAACTTGAACGCTCCTCGCGACGCGAAGAAAGTCGAGCCATCGCTTCGGCTTGTCGATCACCAACGGCTTCAACCGCGCTGGCCTCCGCTTGAAGTTGCGCGTGCAGGCGTTCAATTTCCAGTTCCGCCACTTGGCGCGAATTCAATTCAGTGGCGCGCTGCGCCTCAAGCGTGGTCAATTCTTGTTGCAAGCTTTCAACACGCATGGTGAGGCGCTTGACTTCTTCGTTCAACAACGGAACACGCTCATCCATGGCCGCCAATCTTCCAGCGGCGCGGGCGCGTTCACGCTCCACGCCAGAAGCGGTGTCGCTGCGTCGGCGAATTTCCTGCTCGGACTCGCTTAGTTTTTCAGAGGCCACGGCGCGTTCGCGCGAGGCGCTTGCCGCGGCTTGCTCGGCTTCTGTCACTTGCGCTTCCGCGGCCGCGGTCAACGCCAAGGCGTCCTCTAGGCTGGCGGACAACTCGCTTAATTTTATTTTCATGGCCGCAATTCGTTGCGCCTCGGTTTCCGCGGCCGCCAGATTTTCTGCGCGCGCGCCCTCTAAAAACTCAAGCCGCTGTTGGCACTGGCGCTCAACACCCACGGCCTCAAGTTGTGTTTGCTCAAGCGAGTGGCGTCGATCCAATTTCTGCGCGCGATCACTGTCCGCGTCAAGACGTTGTTGCTCGGTGGTTTCCAATTGCGCCGTGACGTGTCGTCGGCGCTCCTCAAGCGAGGTCACTTGATTGGTCAAGCCCACAAGTTGCTCGCGCAATTCGTGGTACTGCTCAAACGACACGGCGCGGCGCAGGCCACGGCGGCGATCTTCAAGCAGCTGAAATTTTTTCGCCTTCTCAGCTTGACCGCGCACAATGCGCAAGCGTCGCTCCACGCCAATCAATTGCTCTCGCACCGCAACAAGATGGCGCTCCGCAAGATCCAACTTGCGCGCGGCCTCATGCTTGCGCGAACGAAAGCGCGCCACGCCGGCGGCCTCCTCTAAAATAGTGCGCCGTTCAACAGGTTGCGCACGCAACATGGCGTCCACTTTTCCCTGCTCAATAATGCAATACGCGTCGTTGCCAATGCCCGTGTCAAGGAACAATTCACGAATGTCGCGCAAGCGAACTTTCTTGGCGTTCACCAAATATTCGCTGCGTCCATCGGCCCACAGGCGACGCTCCACTTGCACCTCGTCGCTGTCCACTGGAAGCACACGATCACGCACCGCCTCGCGGCGAATCACTTCGCCATCCTCAGGCTCGTCGCCAAATTCCTCCGCTTCAACAAGTTCAGGCGACGCCTCGGAGCGCTGCAAAAATTCCGCCATCTTTGGATTTTCAAAAACCAAAATCACGCTGGCCATTCCCGCCGGCTTGCGTGAGGCGCTGCCCGCGAAGATCACATCCATCATGGCGCCACCGCGTAAACTTTTCGCGCTGCGCTCGCCCAGCACCCATTTCACGGCGTCCACAACATTGCTCTTGCCGCAACCATTTGGTCCGACCACGCCCGTCAGCGGGGAATCAAAACGGAATTCGGTTGTGTCGGCGAAACTTTTGAAACCGCTTAATACAAGTCGTGCAAGTCGCATGCGACCTCCTGTCAGTTGCGTTGCGTCCCTCCTGGACGCTTTTGAAATCGCGAGTGAAACAGATCCACTCAGCGAGGCACAGTATCCATGATTTTTGGCTGATTTTCAAGTTCTTTCGTGGGGGATTCCGCGGGTCGAGTCACCAAGGCGTCGGTGACCGATTCCTCCGAGGGGAACTCCGGCCGCTCAACTGGTGTGGCGCGGGTTTCCTCTTTCATAATGGCCGCGAGCAAGCGATCTTGTTCACCTTTGAAGTCGCCGGGAATGTAGCCCGCGTTCCACAATGTGTGCAGCGCGTTGATAGTTTCGCTGTAAGTCAAGGCGATTCCAGCGTCCGCACCACGTGGACCAACTGGCCTTGCCATAAAGCTTGTCAACGTTGAAAGTTTGGCTGGCACATTGTCAATCGTGGGATTGGTTGTTGGCGTTGAGCGGTAGAAAATTTGCACGTTCGGATCGTTCATGTCGGCGCGCATGAGCAATCGCCCATTCCAAATATTGGCGGACATGGGGCGCAAAAGTTCGGTGTTGTCGCCAAAAATAACAATGCGGGGATCGCCTGTTTGGGTGAGGTAGATCAATGGTTTCTTGGCGTCAACCATTTCCAATTTAAATCGCCCGTTCAATGGATACACCCGCACGGAAGAATCACGGCGACGACGCAAGCATTCATACGCCGTGAATCGCATGTCCACATCACGGTCATCCAAAAATGCGCGAACTCCCAAATCAATGTTTGGATTTGAATCCATTTTTGAAAGAAGCTTTATGGCCGCTTGACGATTCACCTTGGGACCGGACTTGGCCATTTCCAAAAGCGCTGGAACAGCCAACGGATCATTCAATTTTGCGCCAGCTTCAAGCGCGGCCATGCGCGGTTGTTCCTCAGGGCACGTGTAAAGCTCTTGAATAATTGGAATGCATTTCTTTCCAAGCGCTTGCCAACGCCACGACGCGGCCTCCGAAGCGCCTGGATTGGCCAACACACTCCTTCGAATATTGTTCGCGGTCTGCTCGGTCGCGCCAATATCCACAGGCGAGTGCCGAATCAGTTGCGCAAAATCTCCAGTTCGTTCCTTGAAACTTGGCGGCACATGCAATTCAATTAGCTCATCGCTTTTGCCAAACGCCGTGTCATTTTTTTGACCTTGTTCCCTCGGAAATAATCCATTGATGGAAGCTTGAATGGTGCGAACTCGATTGTGGCTTGGCGTGGCTAGGCGCAATTTCAACGTGCGATCTTTGTTCACGGTTCCGCCATCCAGAATTCTTCCACTTAAACGATCCACTGCGTCGGCACCAACCGCGACGGCTGTTGAAAATGGATTGATGAAGATTGGTCCGCCCGCCTCCGCGATTGGAAATCCTTGCTGCGATCCACTCATCAACACGCCAGGTCGTAAATCCGCCGTCCACAATCTTCCGCCTTCAAGACTGGTTGTGGACGTTCCCGGCGCGGAGTACACGCGCACATCAAACTTTGTTCCACCAACCGCGCCTGGTGGAATAATTCCCTCCACAATGACCGCGGCCACGTCATCCGTATCCAACATTCGCGCGGGGGAGCCGCCAAGATTCTGCAATGGATCGGACATTTTTCGACGACCCATTTCACGCAGCAGCAACGCGCGAATTTCAACGGGCATGGCTCGGCTTCCTGTGCCCTTGAGACCAACCACCAATCCGTATCCGCGCACAACCGTGTCATTGAATCCAAGCAGCACGGCCTCGCCGGCAATGGTTCCGCGCATAATTGGATCGACATCCATTTCAACCGGAGGACGCTGCGTGAAGCTGGACTTTGGTTGCGGAGTGGCCTTCTCAATGTTGCTGCAACTTGAGGAGACGGCAATTATGAGCAACGGGAGAAGTTTCCGCATGTCAATGAAAGAGTAGCGTGACATTGGATTTTTTTTCAAACTGAAATTGGCCAGCGTTGTTGCGCGGCGAATTGCAGCATGTCAATTCCCAATTTGCCGCGAATGCGTTGGCGCGTGCCTGCCACGCAACGAAATTCAATTTCACACGCTTGCAGCAGCAGTGGTTCTGGCATTCGCCCAGCCGGCGCGCGCGAAGTGTTGGGTGGCAAGTCCGTGCGGTACACGCGCTCGCCAACAATTGGGCAGCCCACCATGGCCAAATGCGCGCGGATTTGGTGCAGGCGTCCCGTCAGCGGCTCCACCTCAAGCAAACTGTGCGTCTTTGATTTGCACAGCACTTTCCAGCGCGTTTGCGCCTCTTCACCTCCGCGCGCCACATGCACGCTCACTTTCATGTCGCCGCGAATCACCTCCGCAAGTTCACGCGTGCAGCGGCCCGTATCGGCTGGCGGAGCGTTGTGAACAATGGCTAAATACTTTTTAGCAATAGTGCGATCCTCAAATTGCGCGCGCACGCTGTCGTAGCCAATGTCCGTCAGACCCATCAACACCACGCCGCCAACATCCATGTCAAGCCGATGCAGCAAACCCCAATCGCGATCGGCGCCAAGTTTGCATAGCGCTTCGCCATGGGTCGCAAATGCGGCGTTGACCAGCGTGTCATCCATGTGGCCGCGGCCAGGTTGAGTGGGCAAACCAGGTGGTTTCTCAAGCGCCAACACGTGGCCGTCGTCATACAAGATCGTCACGCGAATTTTCGCGTTCGCTTTTGGCAAAAGGCGTTCAGGTCTTGCGGGCTCTTGCTTCTTGGATTTGTGATGCTTGCTGGTCATGGATCAATGGACAAACGCGCTGCATTCGCCAAGCTTCGATACTATCTCCACATGCTGCGAAAGAATTCACCAACCGCAAGTCGTCTGGCGCAATTTGGCGAGAGCGTGTTCACGCGCATGAGTCGCTTGGCGGCGGCGCACAAGGCCGTGAATCTGGGGCAGGGGTTTCCAAATTTTGATGGACCGGACTTTGTTAAAAACGCTGGTAAAGCCGCCATTGACGCGGGTTTTGGCCAGTACGCCCGCGCTTTCGGTTTGCCCGAATTGAACCAAGCCATCGCCGCGCGCTTTCACAAAGATTCAGGCATTGAAGTGAATCCAGAAACGGAAATCACCGTCACCAGTGGCGCCACAGAGGCCATTGCCGCGGTCATGTTGGGTCTTGTTGAGCCCGGCGAAGAAGTGATTTTGGTCGAGCCTTTTTACGACAGTTATCCTGCGGCTGTGTCCATGGCTGGTGGCGTTGTGCGCCCCATCAGAATGCACTCGCCGGACTTTGCGTTTCCAATAGAGGAGTTGCGCAAAGCCGTCACCCCCAAGACGCGTTTGATTTTAATCAACTCGCCGCACAATCCAACCGGCCGCGTTTTAAGCGATCAAGAATTGTCACAGATTGCGCAAGTGGCCATTGACAACGATTGCCTGGTGGTGAGCGACGAGGTCTACGAGCACATTTATTTTGAGCGCAAACATAGATCAATTTCCACTTTGCCTGGAATGCGTGAGCGCACCATTGTGCTTTCCAGTTTGGGAAAAACATTTTCTCTCACCGGTTGGAAAGTTGGATGGGCCATCGCGCCCGAACAATTCACGCAAGCCATCCGCAGCGCGCATCAATTTCTCACGTTCAGCACGGCCACTCCGTTGCAACGCGCGGCGGTGGATGCGCTGAACGCTCCCGAAAAGTATTACACGCAATTGCGCAGCGACTACGCGCAGCGCCGTGACGCCATGTTGAGCATGCTGCGCAATGCGGGCTTCAATCCCTTCATTCCTGAAGGTTCATATTTTGTGCTGGCCAAGCACGAACCATTTCATGTTGAAGCCGGCGCACTTTCAGCCGACGAGGCCTTCTGCGAATACTTGGTCAAGACCGTTGGCGTGGCGGCCATTCCTTGCAACGCGTTTTATGAAACCGCTTCAACCCACGGCCTAGAAGAGCGCACCAGCATGATTCGCTTCGCTTTCTGCAAGGATTTGGAAACCATTCAAGAAGCGGGGCGGCGCATGAAAGCCACATTGCGGGCAACCTTGCCAGAAACCTTGGGCTTCAAAATGGACATGTGATTGCGCATGCAAATCGAAGTGCAATTGCTGCTTGAACGGGCGATGTGCCGATGAAGAACGGTCGCGGATTTTGTAGAAGTAGCCATCGCAAAAAACCGCGTTCTGTGCTACACTATTCGGCTCGCCGCTTTTACCTTTAGGAGATTCTCATGTACGCAATTTTTGAAGATAGTGGAACCCAAATTCTTGTTCGCCAAGGTGATGAAATCGAAATCGATCTTCGTCCGCTTGTTGAAGGCCAAAAGACAATCACCTTTGACAAGGTTCTTGCTCTTGG
>CAIWNO010000254.1 GCA_903914045.1 uncultured bacterium
ACGGTGGTGGAGGCGTATGGACCACTGATGATTGACGCCATGCGTGGTGACCAAAGTTTGTTTAAGCACCGGCTTGAAGTGGAGAGCGCGTGGAATGCAATCATGCCGTTCTTAAATGATGCAAGCGCGCCGCTGCGAAAAAACATTCAGGGTAATTACGCGCCCGGTTCATGGGGGCCACAATCAGCCACGGATCTTTTAGCGCGTGACGGAAGAACTTGGGCGGTGTGATTTCTATTTGCAATTTAAAATGTGTTCACCCAGAAATGCGTGTTGATTGAACAAACTATCAACGGCTACTATTCAAACATGAGCGATCTTCTTCCAACTGATTTACGTGACACGCCCATCAAGGCTCCGCCGCTTCCTGGAAAAATTGTTTCACGCGAGGATTCAGAGGGTGTCTTTTCCGCGCTTAGTGCGGACCTACTTTTGCATTCTTTGAATTGCGTGAACACGTTTGGCAACTTTCATGTTGCTCTTTCTGGTGGCACAACACCCATGCCGTTGTACAACCAACTCATGTATGACCCGCGTTACCGCGCAATTCCGTGGGAAAAAACTCACCTTTGGATTGTGGATGAGCGCCACGTACCGTTTGATAATGAGTTGAGCAATTTCCGCCAGATCAAGGAAATTATTGTGGATCACACGGACATTCCGGCGGATCATGTTCACCCAATGCAAACTTCTTTGGCTGACCCAGCGGCTGATTATGAAAAAACATATTTGAAAGTTCTTTCAAGCCGACCGAAGGGGCAGAATCGTCTTGACTATGTGTTGCTTGGCATGGGAGACAACGGTCACACCGCCAGTTTGTTTCCGCACACGCCAGTGCTGGAGGAGCGCGTGAAATTTGTCGATGTGTGCGAGGGTCCAACCGTGACGCCGCCGCCGCGAATCACTATGACCTATGCCGCCATCAATGCCGCGCGTTTTGTGGCGGTGTTGGTGCTTGGTGAAAAGAAGACCGCCATGTTGCACCAAGTGGCGACTGGCCAAGACACATATCAGGCGTTACCCATTAAGGGCGTTCATCCAATTAGCGGTGAGTTTGTGTGGTATGTGGATCGCGCGGCGTGCGAAGGCAAGCCGGCGGAATAATTTTTACGCGCGAATAAATGTAGTCAATCAATTTTCCAAAGCGGCACGTTCATGTGTTGAATGACAATTCATTCACTTGCCCATATTGCGTTGCGTTGATCACCAGGTTGATCAGCCGTCCAATTCTTTTTTATGACTCATTTGGTGATTCACCGGTTTGTAAATCAGGTTGGGCACGCGCGCGCAAGAAATCCTCCAGTATGGCTGCGGCCGCCAAGGAATCACGCAGCGCTTTTTTTTCCGCGTGCGTGCGGCCCGACTGCGCCATGCGCGAATCCGCTTCAAAAGTTGTCAGGCGTTCGTCGTGTAAATGAATTGGCTTGTTCGTAATTTGCTTAATTTGTAAGGCAAACTCGCGCACCGACTTGCTGGCCGCGCCCTCGCTGTCATCCATGTTCAGCGGAAGCCCAATCACAATTTCATCCGGCGCATTTTCTTCAATGACTTTTTTCAGGGCCGCAAGAAGCGCAGGACCCTTGGCCACATTGATGGTTCCAATGGGCGACACAATATTGGTGAGAGAATCGCCCAGCGCCAAGCCAGTTCTGCGATCACCAAGATCAAGCGCAAGAAATCGGGCGATCTTTTTTGTCATTATGTGATTTAAGTTCCGTGCTTCAAGACCTGCTTCAAGACTTGCTTCAAGACGCGAAATAATTTACTGCAATTTTGGCGGCACGCTAGTTGCAATTTCCTTCACGCGCTCCGCCATGTCGGCGCGGCACACCAATGTCGCGTCCTTGGTTCGCACCACAATCACGTTCTCCAAACCAATCACGCTCACGGTGTGATGCGCGTCATCGCTGGCCACGGAAATATTTTTGCTATCCAGGTGCGCCGTCTCACAATTAGCGCGATTGCCCGCGGAATCGGCGCTTAATGTTTCCGCCCACGACGGCCAACTTCCAACATCTTTCCACTGCACGGCCATTGGAACAACCGCAATTGAGCGGCGCGCGTCCTTGCTGGCTGGCTCCATAAGCGCGTAGTCAAGACTTATTTTTGGAAGCGTTGGATAGACCGCGCCGACAACCCGCTTCTGTTGCGGCGTGCCCCACGCGTTCGCAATCTTTTCAAGCCCTGCAAAACTTTCAGGCTTGTACCACGAGATCGCCTCCAAACATTTCGCGGCGTGAAATACAAACATGCCGCTGTTCCAACTGAATGTCTTTGCCTCCAAATACATCTGCGCAACTTCTTTGGCGGGCTTCTCCACAAATCGTTTGGCGGCGAAGCATTGATCAAAGCCAGCGATTGGCTCGCCGCGCTCCACATAACCGTAACCCGTTGCGGCAAATGTTGGCGTAATTCCAAATGTCACAAAGCGTGTTGGATCTTTTTCGGCAAGTTGAAAGCCGGCGTCAACGCGCCGCGCAAATTCCTCTTGCGGCTCAATCAAATGGTCGCTGGTCACAACAATAAAGACCGCGTTTGGATCGCGCTTTGCAAGAACCGCCGCCGCGAAACCAACCGCGTTCAGCGTGTCGCGACCCATGGGCTCGCCCAACCAATTTTCATTGGTCAGCGAAGGCACGGCGCGCATGACTTGCTCTTGATACAAATCCGACGCGCACACCAATCTGCGCTCCGCTGGAATAATTCCCTCCAGACGCACGCCCGCGATTTGCAAAAGACTTTTACCGTCAATAAATGGAAGGAGTTGTTTGGGTTGCGCCTTGCGACTCATGGGCCAAAGCCGCGTGCCGCTGCCACCCGCCATGATCATTGCGTAGCGCATGTGTGAATGCTAGCCAAACGCACGAATGATTTGTGCGTGTCCATTTAAATCCCGCCTCATCATTTGTTGTGAATAAAAATGACTCGGCGCGGCCGCGTCGCTAATTCTATTTACGCCTGGCCCTTCAGTTGCAACGCAGCCGCGACAATGACATCCGCCGCCGCTGATTTACCCACAACAAGCGCGGCGCGTTCCACCAATCGCTCGGCGACAACGCGCGGTTCGCCAAGTTGCATCAGCACCACAAGCGCGTCCGCCACTGCGCCTGACATTTTCACCGCGCCTCCAACCCGCGCCGAATTGACCGCGCCCGCGGCAAATCGTGAAACTTTGTCCTTCAGTTCCACAACAATTGTTTCCGCGGTCTTGCGGCCAATCTCTGGCAGTGATTGCAACGCGGCGAAATCTTTCTGCTCAATCATGGCGGCAAT
>CAIWNO010000255.1 GCA_903914045.1 uncultured bacterium
CAAGCGGCGCTTGTTGAATGAACTCGCGAAAGATTGGCGTGAGAGATTGAATGGTGGAACTGGAAAACTGCCAGAGCTTTTCATTGCCAATACCAATGTGTCTGCGCAGCGTCACATCGCCATGCTTGGTGGTGGCAAGAATAAATACGTCTGCGTCCAGATCTTTTGGAACCTCCACTGCGGGCAAACGTTCCAGCACCAGCGCCAATTTCAAAGCGCTTCTCTGACCAATTTCATCGCGCACTCCAGGCGCAATGGAAGTCAGATCCATAGCGCGCATGGCGCCGTCCAAATCTCCGTCGCGCACATAGCGTTGAAAGTGGCTCAACACCGAATCAGGAGATCGATAGCCCACAGTTTGCGAGGCAGATTGATCAGTGGGTTTGAGGTCGTCTTCGCCGTGCGCAAAGTCGCTGAAAAACAAGAGCATTGCGCAACACATCAATAGACGAGCACATGCATTTGTATTTGGATTCATTGTGTCACTGCGCCAAATTGAAAGATTGAATTGCATACGAAAATTCCGCGCCAAGTCGCAAGACATTTTCCAAACGCAGGTTGTTGCAATGCCAAGTTGAAAGAACCGTGCCAGCACGCTCACTTAGTCCTTTGATTCCGGCTCCAAGTTGGCAATATAACGACCACCCTTGGCGCGATCGGCGCGCGCTTGAATAAAGTAGGACACGCCCCAGACGGCCATCAACAAAACCCACGCAAGATTGACAAGAAGAACTTCCATCATGATTTCGAAAGTGTAGCCACAAAATACGCGAATCGCCAGCGTGAATCAGGTTTCAAATTCCATTTCAAAGCGCGGCGAATTGCGGCCGACATATTCCCCGCGTGCAATAGACTCATCACCCTCTCTTGTCGGCGTCCACACTTTCAATCGCACACCAACACGCTTCACATGAATGACACACCTCTGAATCCCATTTTTAACATTGTCTTAATTCATCCGCAAATTCCCAACAACACGGGCAATGTGGGGCGCACCGCCGTGGTCACGGGTTGCAGGCTGCATGTGGTTCGACCCATCGCATTTGACATGGATGAGCAAGCCGTGCGACGCGCCGGTTTGGATTACTGGCATTTGCTGGACATACGCGAGCACGAAAGTTGGGACGCGTTCGTAAAGCGCGAGCAACCTAAAAATGTATGGCTGTATTCATCGCATGCCACGCGCGCGCATTGGCAGGCGCCCATGCAGCGCGGTGATTACCTGCTCTTTGGCAATGAAACCAGCGGCACGCCCGATGACATTCACAAGTGGGTTTCGCACACATTTGGCGCGGACCACTTGTTGCGATTTCCCATGCGCGACAACCCCGCTTGCCGCAGCCTGAATCTGGCCACGGCCGTGGCGTGTGGCGTGTACGAGGGCGTTCGGCAACTTTCCAACAGCGGCGATTGCACGCCACTTTGAAATCGGCGGAACCATTACCATAGAAGTGACGGATTCACTTTATGACCCCGCGGTTTCCAACGCCGCATCTTGAAAGTATTTGTTCGAATCATTTTTAATTGTTCGCTTTTCAAACCACACACTTTTTACCCCGGAAAAATCCATGCACACTCTTTCAAAAAATCGTCGCGGCTTCACACTTATTGAAATCATGGTGGTCATTGGAATCATCGCGCTTTTGGTTGGCATTTTGCTGCCCGCACTGAGTAAAGTGCAAGAGCGCGCCCGCATGACGCAAACCCTGGGGCTGATGCAAGAATTTTCCAAAGCCTGCGACGCATTCCAGCAAGAATTTGGCCGTTATCCAGGGCTTGTGCCGGAGGAAATTTTGGCCAATGATCCGCAAATTTCCGGAACCGAAAATGCCATGCTTGAATTAATGGGTGGTGGCGTGCGCAAAAATGATGTTGACAAGACCCTCTACACCGACACAACAACTGGCTATGGCGCGTCCGGTTGGATGGAACTCACATTCAAGACTGACAACGCGGCGCCAAATGACAAATTCTATGTAAAAATAAATATTGGAAAAATAGGCGACGGTCCGCGCATCAACGGCAAACAATATCCCCCATTCTTCGCGCCAAAGGCTGCCGAACTAGTGCCAGTTGCCGGGCAAATGCATAGCGAAAACGGGCAGCGCACCGCTGGAGAATTGCCCGCAATTGTGAGCGCCGGCGGCATGCCCGACTTGATCGACGCTTGGGGCAACCCGATTATTTTCATCCGCGCCGCTCGCAATGTGGGTCCACTGGCAGGTTGCGAGGACGACCGCGCCCAATTCTTGGTGCTCGATGATGGCAAATCAATCTACGGGTCGATGGATCCCTATTTGGGTTCGACAAGTCTTGGAGAGATGAGTTTGTCGCAGACCAAATCAGCGAACGTCCTTAATTATTCATTATTTGAAGATGGCACCGACGCCACGCAAAAGAAAAAATTGTTCGCGCAGTTTTTGCGCCATCCAGGTTTTGGTGATCCCACAACTCCACTTTCGGGAACGGCGCGCGGCAAATATCTGCTCATTTCCGCAGGTAAAGACGGTATTTATTTCAGCCGCACCGATGGCTTAGGCAACAAGACCACGCCTGTGACTTCATCTACGATTCTGAGCAAGGAAGGATTGGCCGGTATAGACAACTTTGACGACATCCGCTTGTTTGGCGGCGGTTGATTCGCATTGCCAAGCGTGATGCATGACACGCCCACACCTTGAAGCCGGCACGGACATTGGTTTCGCATCACACTCACACTAAAAACGGACGCTCGCAATCGCGGGCGTCCGTTTTAAATTGAACAGATCCATTTTGACAGGTTGTCATGCGGTGCAATTCAAACTTGCCAGTGAATCAAAGTGAATCATGAATCACGAACCACAAAGTCATTCACTTACGGATCAAATGGTGGCGGTGGCGGCGCTTTGTCGCTACCCGAACCTTGTGGTGGCGGGCCATCGCCAGAGGTGCCGCTTGCACCTGGACCACCCTTGCCCTTGGGACCCTTGCCTTTGCCCTTACCTTTGCCATCTGCGCTCGGACCTGTTGCATTGTCATCACGGTTGGGCCGCAAAGACTTCATCTCTTTTTCATTGACTTCCAATTTTGATTTGAAAGCCGCTTGCTCGGATTCACTCATCAGCGCAAAGATTTGCTTCTGAGTTTCATCCATCTTTGGCATGGTGTCACGCAAGGCTTTCATTTGATCGCCAACAGCCTTGGATGCCTTGTCATCTTTTTGGTTTTTCATTTGCTCACGAAGCGATTTCATTTTCTCGGCGTTGGCATCGTTCCATGTCTTCATGGTCGCCTGATACTGCGCCTTTATGACTTCGACCTTGGCCTGGGTATCGGCGCTCAAAGTTGACTTCATCTGGTCATAAGTGCGCATCCACATCATGCCTTTAACACGCTCGTCATTCATCATGGCGCCACTTTCGCCGCGCCCCTTCTTGGCGCCCTGCTTTGCGCCATCAAAACTTTTGGAACTATCCGCTGCACCTGTCCCAACTGGTGGTCCGCCCATATCTGGCTTCTGATTTGGAGTACCAGTTGGATTTGTCGCTGGATTTGTCGCTGGAGGCGTCTGCGCGGCAGCGTCGGCGGCAAGAGCCATGCAAATCAAGAGCGCGGTTGTTTGAAGAACATTTCGAACTGAAATTATGGAAGTGAATGAGTCGTGTTGCATATTTTTCCTTTCGTATCGTGATCAGTGAATTCTGATCAGTTGAAGAAATGGGTGATACGCGATTGTATTGCAGAACTACTTTGCAGAATTTTAAATTTTCCATAATCCATCTTGTGGCGTTGACGCCCAATAGGTTCTAGGATCTCCATCCCATGTCCATTGAAACTTTTGACAAGTCCGCTGTAGAAAAATCACTGCGCGCCGTAGTTGATCCGGCCACCAATAAGGATGTGGTCACGCTTGGAATGGTGAAACACATTGCGGTGTTTGAAGGCGCCATACGAATTGTGTTGGAATTGTCCCCGCACGCCGCGTCGCTGCAAGAGCAACTGCGCACAACAGTTGATCGCGCTGTGCGCGAGGCGGCCACCATTGCATGCGCCACCATTGAAACTCTTGAAATTGATTTTGTCGCGCCCAAAATTTCCGCGCCAACCACTGAGCCAGTTGCCGCATCAACTCAGGGCGAATCGGGCAATCCACTACCCAATGTGAAAAAAATAATCGCCGTGGGCGCTGGCAAAGGCGGCGTGGGCAAGAGCACCATCGCCGTGAATTTGGCCGTTGGCTTGGCGCGCATGGGCCACAAAGTTGGATTACTTGACGCGGATATTTATGGACCAAGCGCCCCCACCATGTTGGGCATGGACGATGTTGGCACCAAAGCTAAAGGACAAATGCTGTTGCCGTTTGAGTTGCATGGCATCAAGGCCATGACAATTGGAAAACTTGTTGACCCAGACAAAGCGTTGGTGTGGCGCGGTCCCATGGCGCACGGAGCCTTTAAGCAATTGGCCACGCAAACCGAATGGGGCGAGCTTGATTATTTAATCATTGACTTGCCGCCTGGCACGGGCGATGTGGCGCTGACCATGTCGCAAATGTTGCCGGTGGCCGGCGCGGTTGTGGTGTGCACGCCTCAGCGCGTTGCGCAAGACGACGCTCGCCGCGCGGTGCGCATGTTTCAAAATTTGGGCGTGGAAGTTCTTGGCGTGGTTGAGAACATGAGTTTTTTCACCGCGCCCGATGGCAAGGAATACGACTTATTTGGCCGCGGCGGCGCGGAAATTATGGCGCAAACCATGGGGCTTCCATTTCTTGGCTCCATTCCAATTCACATTGCTCTGCGCGAAAATTCCGACAGCGGCAAGCCGCTTGAAAATTGGAAGAACGCCACCATGGGCGCTTCGCTTGACGCCTTGTGTCAGCGCATCGAGGCGCAAGTGAAGTTGGCTGAAATGGCTGGCCGCACTGATCGACCCACGCTGACAATTTCACCGTAACAATTCGCCAGCGCAATTTAAAATGAATGTCATCAGTTGGCGCGTGATCAACGCGCCTGCATTACGTTGCGGGAGTGGCCTGCGCCTGTTGCTCAAGCGACGGCATGGACTTCAACATGTCGGGGCCGTTCTTTTCAAAGGCGTCGCGGCCGGCGTCTGGAACCTCCGCGGTCTCCCACCCACCACCAAGCGTGCGATACAACTCGACCATATTTTGCGCCGCTAATCCGCGCGACTGCACAAAGCCAACCTGCACTCGCAACACCTCTTGTTGAAAATCAAGCACGTCGTTCAACTGAATGGTGCCCGCCTTGTAGCGCGCGGTCATCAATTCAAAGCCCGCTCCAATTTCGTCCAAGCCCGTTTGATACGCCTGCATTTGTCCCATGGCGCCGGCGTAATTTCCAATGGATGTTTGCACTTCGCTGGCGGCCTTGAGCACGGTTTCTTTCCAGCGAATAGCAAGGCGAAACGCGATGGCTTTCTTCTGATCAACTTGGCTTGTGACCAATCCCGCGTTGAAGACATTCCACGAAATTGTTGGACCAAACGAATAGACCTTGTTGGACCAATTTCCAAGGCCAGAAAAATCACTGGCGGCGAAAGAGAAGTTTCCCATCAAACTCAATTCAGGAAAGTACCCCGCCTTGGCCACGCCAATTTCGGCCGTGGCGGCTTGCAGATCCATTTCAGCGCTAAGCACATCGGCGCGGCGTCGCATCAAGTCCGCGGGAATTCCAACATCAACAAATTTCGCGGGCAGCGGAATGGCGGTTGGATTGCGAAGTTCATCCTGCATGGGGCCCGGACCATCGCCCACCAACACACTTAAGCCATTGCACTGCTGTTGAATGGATGCATGCAACTTTGGAATCATGGCGCGCGCCGTGGCCAATTGCGCGGCGGTTGTGGAAAGATCAATCTGCGAAATAGTTTGCGCCTTGAATTTACTTTTGTTGACTTTATAAATCTGCTCAAGCACATCCACATTTATTTTTACAATGGCAAGTTGCGCTTGAAATGTGCGCACCGCTAAATAGGCGTTAGCCACATCCGCGCGCACGGTCACCAGCGACAAACGCCACGCTTGCACCGATCCTTCCAAGCGCGCCTTTGAGGCCTCCATACCGCGGCGAATTCGCCCAAAGAGATCAATTTCCCATGAGGGCACGCTCGCGCCGTATTGCCAATAATTAAACGGCGCCGCCTGCGTGGTTGAGCCTTGATTGGTGACTTGATTGGACAAGACGCGCCTGTAACCACCGGCCAAATCCACGCTGGGGAAAAGCTGACTCAGTGAAATGCCAAAGCCCGAACGGAACGAGGCGATGTTCATGACTGCTTGTTGCAGCGTGAGATTATTTTTCTCCGCGCGCTCAATCAAGCTTGTGAGAATGGGGTCGTTGTAATTTTTCCACCAGCCTTCAAGCTCGGCTTCCTTGGGATTGGCCTCTGCACCTTCGACGGGACGAAATGACTCCACGGGAATTGGCTTGGGCTGCTCGTAATCTGGTCCCACCATACAAGAGGCGCACGCAAAAACGCAGCCAAAAATAATCGCGCCCGTGAGTGTTGTCCATGCCTGCTTGGCGGGGAAATTCATTGAATGAAAGTGTACATGAAAGCGCCAGGCACGCGGCGCATGCAACGCGCGCGTGGGCGGCGTGCTGGCGCGCCGTAATGTGTGATGCCCCGGCGCCAAGAAATGGCAAGTGACACGGCGAATAGATATTGGATGAATTATAAAAAAAGTTGTAATCTAAGCGTGCGATGCATGGCCACCATGAACAAACACTCTTGCGCCAAGCTGGCTGGGCTGGTTGGGCGTGGCTTGCGGTTCTTCTGGCCACTTTTTCCGCGCAAACATTGGCGTTGTTTGTTCCATTCATGTCCATCAAAGTGGTGTTGGTGGGCAACGATATTTATTCTCTGCCCAATTCCGTGCGGCTCATGTGGGAATCAAAAATTTATGTGGTGGCGATCTTGATCGCGTTCTTCAGCATCACATTTCCATTTCTGAAATTGGCGTGCTTGTTGGTGGTGTGGGTGGCCGTTCCGCCAAACCGCGAGCGCGAGCGCATTCTGTATTGGTTGTGCCTGCTTGGAAAGTGGTCAATGCTGGATCCGTTCATTGTGATCTTGCTCATGGTGTTGGCCACGGATCAATGGGCGGTGAGCACGCAAACTTTTTCCGGCGTGTATTTATTTCTTGGAGCCATCGCCTCCGCCATCATGTTGTCCACCATCGCCACCCAAATTGATCGCTGGGTCAACCCCTTCGCGCAAGGCATGCGACCCACTTCAACAGTCAAGACAAGGCTTATTCAGAACAGCGGTTGGTTGAGCGTGGTCGGTCCAATCACGCTGGTTATTTCGGCGATCTGTTTTATTGTGGCGCTGGTCACGCCATACTTTCAATTGAATCAAATGCTTTTGACAAGCGATCGCTACTCCATACTGCAAAGTTTGACGGCCCTGCTTCGCACCAATCAACCCGCGTTGGCGGCGCTGGTCGCCATTGGACTCATTATTGCGCCCGGCATTGTGTTGATCATGCAAGTCTGGCTATGGATTGCCCCCGCGACGCAAGCCAAGCATCAGCGGCGCAACCGCCGCCTGCGCGCGGTGCATGAATGGTGCATGTTGGAAGTTTTTGCCCTGGGTTTGCTGCTGTTTCTATGGGAAGGAACAACCTTGATGAGGACCGAGGTGAAGCCTGGCCTGTGGGTTATTTTGGGAACGATTGTTATTTATTACTCAGGAAGTTTTGTCAGCCTGGTGGCGCTTGAGCGCATGAGCAAGCGCACCGACTCTGAAAAATTTATACCCGCGTGAGACTGATGTCTTGGC
>CAIWNO010000256.1 GCA_903914045.1 uncultured bacterium
CTCAATTTGGAAAATTTGCTTTCATGTTCATCGCGTCAGGCGTGATTGCGTCTTGCGCGCCGCGCTCCAATTTGTGGGAAGACGAACTTGCCGGCATAGAGAAAAAAATTGACACGCAAGTTGCGCAAGGTCCCGGCTCCACATCAAACGCGCTGCCCGCAACTGACTCGCCTAATTCAATGGTTGCGCGTCTTAGCAAACTTGGAAATCAATCCGATCAAGAACAGGCCAAGGCCATTGAGCGCGGCATTGAGCGCGCGGTGCAAGAGCAAGCGGCAATGACCGCGCAGAAAAATAAATCGCTCGACGCACAATTTTCCTCCATTGCAAACATGGCCAATGCGCCCGCCACGCGCGCGGACGGTGACGCCAATATTCTTGTGGCGGACAAGAGCGCGGCCACGCAAAATAAAGATGCAACAGATCCTGCGGCGCACACTGCGGCGACGCACAATAAAGATGCAACAGATTCCGCGGCGCTTTCCGCGGCGACGCGCAATAAAAATGCAACTGCTGCAGCGCCGAACGCTATCGCCGCGCCCGGCACGGATGTTGCCACCGCGCAACAAACCGGTTTTGGTGTTGAACGCGTGTGGGGTCTTGCGGAACTTGCGGCCACCGCGCTTGAAGCCAATCCTGCCACGCGTGAATCGTGGCAGCGCGCCCGCGCCGCCGCCGCGCGTGAGCAAAAAGCGTTGGCGGCGTATGGCCCAGACATTGGAGTTGAAGCCGGCGCCGATTATTTTCAAGTGCCTGGAATGGCGTTTGGATACGGCAGCAACGCGCCGCCCGACCGCGAGTTTCGTTTTACGCCGCAGGTGTATGCGTCGTGGTTGCTGCTGGACTTTGGCCGACGTGACGCCGACACCGATCGCGCGCGCGCTGAACTTGCATCCGCAAACATGTCGCACGACCGCACCATTCAACGCGTAGTGGTTGAAGTGCAGCGCGCGTATTTTAAATTGGAGTCCGCGCTTGGTCTGCGCACCGCTGCCGAGCAAGATGTTGTGGCCGCGCGCAGCGTGTTGAAAGCCACCGAAGCAAAATTAAAACTTGGTCTTGCCACGCGCCCCGATACGTTGATCGCGCGCCAGGCTTTCGCGCAAACGTTGTACAAACTAGAGAAGCGCCGCGCCGATGTGTTTGTGGCCGAAGGCGATCTGCGCACGCGCACTGGTTTTCCCGCAACAGTTGCAATTCCAATTGACATGGCCGCGGAAAGCGATTTGCCGCCCATGTTGACCATGGGCATTGACGGCATCATTGATCAGGCGCTGGCAAGTCGCCCCGATCTTGCGTCCGCGGTGTTGGATTTGCGCGCGCGCGAAGCCGAAGTGCGCCGCGCTCAAGCCGAATATTTGCCAGAAGTGGTCACGCGCGGAACGGCTGGTTACGGCTTGCTCAACTATGAAGTCACGGGCTTTGATATTCAAGGCAATGGCTGGGGCTTTGATGGCCAAATTTTTCTTGGTGGCAAGTGGTTGCTGTACGACAACGGCGCGCGCGACGCGGCGTTGTTCGAAGCCGGCGCCAATCGTGCGGCGTCCGCGGCGCGTCTTGCGCAGTCGCGCTTGAATGCCGCCGACGAAGTGTGGCGCGCGTATTACACATTGCAAAGCGATCGCGCGCAGTATGACGCGGCCAAGGCGCTGTTGGTTTCCGCCATCGACACATTTGACGCGGTCAAGCGCGCGTATGAACTTGGTCTCAGCACGCTGCCCGAATTGCTGGAGTCAGAACACGATTTATTTCAGGCGCGATCATTGCGCATTGAAACCCGATCCGACTTGCTGTGCAGCAGCGCGAATTTAATTTACGCATCTGGTTCTGGCCCAGGCAGCGTTACGGGCGCGCGCTAATTTATTTATTCTTGACTCACGCAACCTGATTTGCGCGTGTGATCAACGAACTGCGCGCTTGTTCAACATCAAGGTTTTCACCTAGAAAAACTTGGCGCGAGTAACCAACGCCTCGCACCTATTTTTGAAATCAAGGCTGCGACTTTGGCGCAGTGTTTGACGCATCCGTTGGCCCCGAACCTGACTCCGGGAAAGTGTCTGGCGCAGCCTTGAATGGCGAACCCATCAATCCAAGTTGTTGCAATATTGGATTGCGTCCATCGGTTTTCACAATGGCCGTCACCGTTGCGCCCATGCGATATGGATATTGTTCATCGAAGGGCGCCAACGTAATGCGCACCGGAAATCGCTGCGCGAGTCGCACCCAATTCAAAGTTGGTTTCACATCGGGCAGTGATTGCTGCGTTGCGCCGTTGGCTTGAAACAGCGCCCATCCAATGCCTTGCACGGTTCCCTTAAAGCGGTGGCCGGGATAGGCATATATATAGACAGCCACTTCCTGGCCCACACGGATTTGCTCAATCTCTGTCTCCAGAAAATTGGCCATGACCCACCATTCCGTGTTTTGCACAATGGAGAACAACGTGTCGCCCACTTTTACAAACGCGCCAACATTGGTGTTCAGGTTTGTCACCCAGCCTTCAACTGATGCTCGCACTTCGCAGTAATACAAGTTCAACTTTGCGTCGTCCACTTCAACGCGCGCCGCGGCCACACGCACATTCACATCACCAATTTGAGCAAGCGCGTTGCGCGCTTTCTTTTCCTCCGCTTGCGCGCTGGTCACGGAAGTTTTTGCGGCAACAAGCGATGCCTCCGCGCTGGCCACGCCCGCGTTGGCCGCCGCAACCGAGGCCTTGGCGGCTTCCATGTCGCTTTGCGCAAGCGCAACGCGATCGGCGGTAATAAATTCCTGCTCAAGCAACGGCTTGACGCGCGACAAATAGTCCGTGGCGTAATCGGCGCGCGCCTGCGTTGCAACAACATCGGCTTTTCGGCGCAGAATTTCGGCCTCCGCGCGGCGCACTTCCGCGTCGGATGTTTCAATTTTCGACTGCGCAACCTGAACGCTATCGGCCAACGCCTTCACATCAAATTCAACAACCGCCAACTGCGCCTGCGCGCGCGCCAGCGCAATTTCATACGGCCGCGGATCCATTCGATACAACAGATCTCCCACATGCACAATTTGATTGTCCTTGATGGGCAATTCCACAATTTGCCCAAACACGCGCGGCGCCATGCCAATGGTGTTGGCGCGAACATACGCGTCATCGGTGCGCGGATAGCGCTGCAGTTGGTTCCACAATATTCCCAAGCTCAACACGCACACGCCAATGGAGACAAATGAAATCACGCGCGCAATTTTTTGGCGGCGCACATCCTGCGCGCTTTGCGCATTGACGGCGTTTGTGATGGTTGGTGTTTCTGCCATGGATTGCTCAGTAGCGGAACACAATCAGCCACACCAGGCAACTGAATGTAATGGTGATCGACACATAGACAAGCGCGCGCGCCACAAGAAATCGATCAATACCCGTGCGAATAAGCAATGCGCGCGCGCCCACGGCAAGAAGGACGCCAAGAATCATGGCCACCATCCACGCCGGCAACAGCGCGCCGTCCACGTCTATATTTGGATTGCAACCAGCGCAGAAAAATAAAATGAGAAGCAGGGGCGATAGGGTTCGCGCGGCGTTGGTGGGGGATTTATTCATTGTGGCAACGGCTTCAGTGTATTAAAAATTTCCCCATAAGTCCGCTGTCCATCGGCAAGTTCAAGCGCGCTGTGCAAGGAATTGTCGCTCCAAACAAATCCGTGGCGCGAAGTGTCTTGCGCGTGGCGCACGGAATTTTCTAGCAATGCCAAAGCATCGCGCCGATAGATCAAGCGTGCTACATCCGTGGCGTTGCACCCTTGCGCAATCGCGCTCACACGCACCTGCGCCGCGCTTGGCACGCCGCACGATTTCCAAACAGTTTGAATGCTCGTCCCGTCCACACTATTTTCGTTAACCACATTACTTGCGACACCAACATTATTTTCGACAGCCGCAATGCTTCTATTATTCACAACGTCCGCATTACTTAAATCACCTCGACCAGTTTCTACACCAGTCACTGGCGGTTTTATAAAAAAATCGCCCAGTGTTTCAATTCGCTCAACTAAAACCCGAAGCGGCTTGTTCAACAGTTCAGACACCGAATCATTCAAGGGCGAATCATGAAATCGACCCGTGGCCAATGAGCGCGCAAGCAACAACACGCGTTGCTGCTGCGCCAGCATTTCAAGCACGGGCGCAAAGTTTCCAATCACAATTCGCGCTTCAAATGTGTATTGCTCGCGCAAATCACATGTGCTGGCAAGATTGGCCGTGGCCAAATGATTGCGCATGCGAAAGTCCGTCAGGTCCGCGTCGGTAAACGCCAACATTTGCGCGCGCAAAAGTAGTTGCCCAATCTGGCGCCAGCCATTGGCGATGGATTCCATAGTGGCCACGCGCGCCAACTTTGTGGAGAACAACCAAATTGTAAATGTGACGCTAAGTCCGGCCACCACCACGCTTGTCACGCGTTCAAACATTGGCCCCACGGAATCACTCGGTCCTGGATCACTTGCAATAACAATAATCCACGCCGCCGCCATCATTAAGCCCATGTAATTTGTGCGCGGACTTCCAACTAAAACCCACGCCGACATGAACGCCATGACGCCCATGACCAACACGTATGTGCCAAGGTCTTGCACGCCCGCGGCAAAAATAATAATTGCAATGGCCGCCATCACGCCGCCAATAAGCGTTCCAAAAAATCGCAATATGCCGCGGCGGCCAGATCCGCCCACAGTTGATTGCAACACAAACACCGCGCCAATTGCGGATGGTCCAACGCCGCCCGGCAAAAACAGCGCGCTGATGACAAGCGCAATTGCAAGACCAAACACCGCGGCGCTTGAGCCAAGCGCGGCGTCTTTGTTGAAGTGCGTCAATGCGGCTTCAATGGTTGGCGCTTTCCCCAGCGGACTATTTGGCGGAAATCCAAGCGGCAGCGCCAACGCGCTCGAACCAAATTTCTTCGGCAATGGAGCCTGCGTCAACACGCCGCGAAACATTCCACCGCCGCGACGCGCGTAGCCAGCGATGGACAACGTGAAGTCATCCGCGCTGTCACCAAGTTGCTCGATCAAGTTGTCGCCAAAAGCAATCATGGCTTCCGCGCGCGCCACCAACGCCGCCACTTCCGGCGCGCGATCGCCCCAACGCGCCCAGTGACGTTTGTATGACATGGCGCGCACGCCATCAAAAAAGTCAGCCATTTCCAAGGCTAAATCACTTGCCGCAGCGCGCGCGCGATCGCTTTGAAAACCCTCGCGCGCCAACGCGTTCAGATGCACCGTGGCTGAATCCGACAGCGACGCCACGCGTGTCAGCGGCACCAATTCTGGAAACGCGGAATCCGTGGTCGCATATGTGGCAATGGAATCCGACAACACCGCAATGTGCGCAAGCACCGACGGCGAAATTGTGTCCGCAAGTTTTTCAAGCGCGCCATCATCGCCAACACCAGCGCGCGTGGCCGCCGCAATCACGCGCATGTTGGCGGACTGCTCCGCAAGCAATCCATCAATTGCATAACGCATGCGCACCGACTCCGCGCCAGGAAAAACAAACAGCGCGGCCAAGTACGAAATAATCACGCCGCTTGAAACACCAAGCACCGACAATATTCCAATCACTTCAAAGTGCGTCGGGTCCGTTAGCGGCGCGTACAGAAGTGGGGCCAGCGTCCAAATGGCCACGCGCAAACCAGATGATCCCACCGGCAATAGTTTTATTAAATACAGAAGCAACCAAATGCCGGCAAGAATTCCCAAGAACAACAACATGGGCGATTGCGCGAACGCCGCCACCAACATAATGGAGAACGCGCCGCACGCCACGCTGGTGAGAATGCGCCGCAGTAAAAGTCCCGGCGAATGCAATGTGCCCGGCGTGCTTTCGGTCATGGCCGTGACCGGACACATAATGAACGCGGGGCTTCCAACCAAAGCCATCAACACAATTCCAACAATCATGGCAATTGTGGCGCGCAATGTGGATCCCACGCGTCCCGGTGTGGGCGCAAGCTCCGCAATAAATACTTCCCACCACGAACCAACATGTAAAACTCGCTCGGCGCCTGGCGCGATGATTTCGGTCGTCGTGGTGGCGGCGGACACCATACAACTGTAAACTAAATATTCCAGCGTTTCGCTTACAAACAACCACCATGAACCCTCTTCAATTCAAGCGATCCGCAATCGCCATCATCTTCATCGCCACAGCATCAACCGCGCTTCTTTCCTGCGGCGGTCCGCCCGCGCCACCCATGCGGCCAAATGTCGTGCCCGTGACCACGGCTCTTGTGGTGACCCAGACCATTCCCCTGAACCAGATGTATCCAGGCCTTGCGGTCTCGCCGCGCATGATCAAAATTGACGCGCGCGTTGAGGGATTTCTGCTCAAGCAAGGCGCACCCGATGGATCCGTCACCAAGCCTGATCAAGTGATTTATAGAATTGATCCGCGCCCCTTTGAGGCCACGCTGGCTTCCCAAAAAGGAACGCTGATTCAAGCCGTTGCTCAGCGCGATTATTCACGCAAGGAAATGGAGCGCAACGCGCCGCTTGTAAAGACCGACGCCATTAGCCAACAAGACTTTGACAAGCTGGTCGCGACCTTTGAAACAGATCAAGGCAAAGTGATCACGGCCGAAGCCAACGTGCTCACGGCCCAGATCAATCTTTCCTACTGCACCATGGTCAGCCCATTTGCCGGCATCTTGGGCGCCAGTCAATTCTTTGAAGGCGCGGTGGTTGGAACTGCAAACACAACCAATCTCAACTCGCTTGTGCAAATGGATCCAATGTGGGTGGACTTCAGTCCTTCGGCAACGGATTGGCCTAAATTCTCGGCGCTTTTGGCTAAAGGCCCACTGCAAGCCACGGTGACATTTGACGGCAACGACACCATTGTGGCCAAGGGAAAAATTATTTTCTCCGACAATCAAGTTTCAACATCCACCGGCACCGTCATGATGCGCGTGGAGTTCACCAATCCAAACCTTATCTTTCGTCCAGGCGTGTATGTAAAAGTGAATGTTGATTTGGGCAGCGACCCAAACGTGATGGTGGTTCCGCAAGACGCCGTGTTTGCGCGCGAAACTAATCTCTATATATGGCGCGTCAAGGCCGACAATACCGTTGAGACTGTGCAAGTGCGCATGTTGAAAAAATTAGACGGCATGGTTTCGCTTTTAAGCGGTCCACAAGTTGGCGACCGAGTTGTTGTGGACGGCATTCAGCGCCTGAAGCCTGGTTCGAGCATTGTTGACATGAATCAACTTCCTAAACCCGCCGCGACAACCGCCACCACCGAAGCGGCCAAGCCCGCCGCGCCAACCGCCGCCACCGAGCCCGCGAAAAAGTAATTCCACAACGCAGACGCCCCCATGGTTCGCTTCTTCATCCACCGTCCAATTTTCGCCAGCGTCATTGCGATCATCACCGCGCTGGCCGGCGCTATTGCCATGTTTGTGCTGCCAATTTCGCAGTTTCCAAATGTTGTGCCGCCAACGGTTCAAGTGTCCGCCACTTACAACGGCGCGGACGCGTTGTCGGTGGCCAACTCGGTGACCATGCCGCTGGAACAGCAAATCAACGGCACGGAGGGCATGATTTACATGTCCTCCAACAGCACCAACAATGGCTCCAGCGTGATCACCGTCACGTTTCAAGTTGGCTATGACCTGAACACTGGCGCGGTTGATGTTCTCAACCGCGTGCAAACCGCCACGTCGCAACTTCCGCAACAAGTGCAACAACTTGGCGTGACCATTACCAAGCAGTCCACCAACATGACGCTTGTGGTGTCGCTTACTTCCGCCGACGGAACCTACGACAGCAAGTTTCTTTCCAACTACGCCAACATTGTTGTGCAACCCGTGCTTGCGCGCGTGAACGGCGTGGGCACCATCAACATCTTTGGTCTGTTGCAATATTCCATGCGCGTGTGGTTGGATCCAATGCGCATGACCGCGCTTGCCATTTCAACTGATGACGTGACCGCGGCCATCAAGGATCAAAATCAGCAAGCGTCTATTGGAAGTATTGGTTCAAGTCCAACCACTGGCAATCCAGGTTTTGATTTAACGCTGACCACCAAAGGTCGCTTAATGAGCGAAGAGGAATTTGGCGACATTGTTGTGCGCAGTGGTGCCGATGGCGCCGTGGTGCGCATTCGTGACATTGGTCGCACGGAGTTGGGCGCGTATCAGTACGACACCACAAGCACCAGAAATGGCAAAAGCACGGGCACAATCAGCGTTTATCAATTGCCGACCGCCAATGCGTACTCCGTGGTTGAGGGCGTCAAGGCGCAGATGAAAAGAATTGAGTCGCTCTTGCCACCGGGCGTGACATGGCAAGTGACCTACGACAGCACCGCGTTCGTGTCGGCCTCCATTAATGATCTGGTCAAGACACTTATCGAAGCTGGCTTGTTGGTTCTGCTAGTCATCTTTATTTTCCTGCAGAGTTGGCGCGCCACGCTTATTCCCATGATCGCCATTCCGGTTTCAATTGTCGGAACCTTCGCCATCATGATGGCGGCGGGGTTCACCATCAACACGCTCACGTTGCTTGGACTTGTGCTTGCCATTGGCTTGGTGGTGGATGATTCAATTATTGTGGTTGAGAATGTGTACCGGCAACTTGAACTTGGCGCGCCTAATGGAAAGATTGCGGCCGAGCGCGCCATGAAAGAAGTTGCGGGACCGATTGTAGCCACCAGCTCCGTGTTGCTTGCGGTGTTTATTCCCGCCGCCATGATGCCTGGAATAACCGGGCAGCTGTATAACCAATTCGCGCTCACCATTGCGTTTAGCATTGTGCTGAGCATGATTAATTCGCTCACGCTATCGCCAGCGTTATGCGGCGTTTTCCTGCAGAAACCGCACAAAACCACCTTCCGCCCATTTGTCATATTCAACGAAGGCTTTGAGTATTGCACCGGCCGCTACTCCACATTTGTGCGCTGGCTTTCGCATCACTGGTACATCATTGCCGCAACATTTGTCATTGGCGCGTTGGGCGTGGTGTATTTGCTTGAGCGCACGCCAACCGCGTTCATTCCCAATGAGGATCAGGGCTACTACTTCGTTGGCATGACGTTGCCATCCGGTTCCAGTTTGGAAAGAACCGAAGCCGTCAGCGCCAAAGTGTTGGAGCTTGTCAGGCGCGATCCTGCAGTGGTGGATGTCATTCAGATCAACGGCTACAACTTTCTCACGTCGGTTGCCACAACCAACGCTGGCTTCATCATTGTCATTTTGAAACCATGGGATGAACGAAATGCATTCACCGAGAACGCACGCGCAATTATTATGCGCGTGTACCCGGAGTTGTTCAAAATTCCAGAGGCCAGCGTTTTTGCATTCCCGCCGCCACCTATTCCAGGCCTTGGCGCCATTGCCGGTTGGCAGTTGCAATTGGAAGATGTCAATGGCATGGGCTATCCGTTGCTTTCAGAGGCCGCCGCCGCATTCACCGCCGAGCTAGAGAAACGCCCTGAAATTGCCGGCATTAGCTCGCCTTTCCAAGATCAAGTTCCAATTCTGCGCCTCACCATTGATCGCACTAAGGCCATGAACTACGGCTTGGCCATGAGTGATGTGTTTAACACGCTTGGACAAACTATTGGCCAGTCGTTTGTCAATAATTTCAACCAATTCAATCAGGTGTACAACGTCATGATTCAGGCCAATGCCTCGCAGCGCATGAACTTGTCCGATGTGATGAAGTTGTTCGTCAAAAACAAAGATGGCGGCATGGTTCCGATTTCGTCGTTCGTTACGGTCAATGTGGAAGTTGGCACGGATAACGCAACGCGTTACAACATGTACAACACTATTCAGATCAACGGCTCAACGGGTCCCGGATTTGGTTCCGGTGATTCCATCAAAGCCGTTGAAGAAGTGGCCGCGGCCACGCTGCCAGACGGCGTGACGTATGAGTGGACCGGAACCACGTATCAACAGATTGAATCGGGCACGTATGCGCCAATTATCTTTGCGCTTGCGCTTCTTGCGGTGTTCCTGCTGTTAGCCGCGCTCTATGAAAGTTGGATTCTGCCGCTTAACGTTCTGCTTGCCGTCACCTTCGCGGTGCTTGGCGCGTTGCTGCTTATGCACGTCCGCGGCAAGGCGCTGGACGTCTACGCGCAAATTGGTTTGGTCATGTTGGTTGGTCTGGCCGCCAAGAACGCAATTCTAATTGTTGAATTTGCCAAGAGCAGATACGAAGGCGGCGAAGAAATTATTGACGCCGCGGTGAACGCGTCGCATCAACGCTTGCGGCCAATTCTTATGACCGCCATTGCATTCATGCTTGGCGTGTTGCCGCTCACAATTGCCACGGGCGCCGGCGCCAATAGTCGCCAGTCCATTGGAACCACCGTGCTTGGTGGCATGCTGGGTTCAAGCACCATGGATCAATTGGTGGTGCCGGTTTTCTTTGTCATGATTCTTAGTTTGTCCGCGCGCTTTGGCGCCAAGCGTCCGCCCGTGAAGCCAGCCAATGGCGAGGCCGCGGCCATGGGCGATCCAGCGCCAGAGTCGCCAACCAAACATTGATTGATTGAAGTGGGTGAGATGGCGCGGCGCATGCATGCGGCGCGCCGCAATTTCACACAAAGTGTTTTGCAATGCGACTGTCTGAATGAGAGGCAGCACTACAAAATATTTTTGCAAGGTGATTTAGTTAACGCCCCGCAATTTCACACAATGTATTTTGCAATGCGACCGCATCAACGCGCCACAATTAAATAGTGAAGCGTGACACTTCGTCCTTCAAGTCGCCCACCGCGCCACGCAAATGGCTGGTGGCGCTATTGAATTCAGTCAACGATTCCGCGGTGCGGTTGGCGCCTTCAGAAAGTCGAACCATGGCCTCACGAATTTGATCGGCGCCTTGGGATTGCGCGGACATGCCTTGGGCCACTTCACCAAAGCGGCTGGTGATATTTTGCACCGCGGAAATAATTTCGCCAAGCTTCACGGACACATCGCCAATCTCACGCACACCGCCGCGCACTTGCCCCGCAAAGTTCGCCATTTCCTTCACGCCCGCGCTCACGCTCACTTGCATCTCGCTCACCATGCGCTCAATATTCAGCGCGGCGGTTCCTGTTTGATCGGCAAGCCGCGAAATTTCACTGGCCACCACCAAGAAACCAAGACCGTGTTTGCCAGCTTTTTCGGCTTCAATAGAGGCATTTATGGAAAGCAAATTGGTTTGATCGGCCACCTTGGCCATGGTGCTTACCACCACATTAATTTTGGTGGCGCGCTCGTTAATGGTTGAAAGTTTTTCACCAAATGACGCCGTGGTCTTTTCAAGCTGGCGCATGGTGGCTTCCATGTTGGTCAAGTTTGCGCTGCTCTCTTGCGCCTTGGTTCCAGTGCTGGCCGCCATGGTGTTCACGTCGTTCATGGTGCGCGCAAGTTCCTTGCTGGTAGCGGAAATTTGTTTCACGGACGCCACGGCTTGGGTAGTTGAGGATCCATATTGAGCCACCACTTGTTGTTGCTCCGCGCTGGTGTGCTGCATGGTGGTTGCAATATCAATCAGCGTGACGGATGAATTCTGGATGCGGCCAATGAGTCCACGCAAATCATTGCTCATGGTTTGAATGGCGTTCAGCAGGGCGCCAGTTTCGTCATCACTGGTCTCGCCAACATCCGCGCGCAAATCGCCCGCGGCAACTTGCTTGGCCACGCGCACGGCGGTACGGATTGGATTGGAAATACTGCGCGCAACAATCAGCGCCGTCGCAATGACGCCAAGAATAATGGCCAGCGAAATTCCTATGATGAGATTGCGCTGAAAGTACATCATTGCAAACGCCTCGCTGGCGTCTTGCTTTACGTTCATGCCCCAGCGGTAACTAGGCAAGTAACACCATGCGGCAATAACACTTTCGCCGCGGTAATCCGTGGAGTTTCCATAACCGCGGTTGCCGCTTGCCGCCTTTTGTGTGGCGGAACCCATGCCCTCGCCAATTGGAATTTTGAATTTGAATGCGGAGTCAAGTTTGAATCGAAGTGGAATAGTCACAAGAACGCTTTCGCCAACGCGCTGTCCCGTGACAATTTCTCCAGTGTCACCAAGGCCGCTTAAGTCTGAAAGCATTTTCCAAATTCGCTCTGGACCAATTCCCATGGCCAGCACGCCAATCACGCGTTCGTTGTCAAACACCGGGCTGGTTATAAACGCCAAGGGCTGTGCGTTTGTTCCATAGGTTTCAAATCCAGAAAGTTCTGATTGCAGCAATGTGCGCGAGCGATCCCATCCAACGGCAAGTTCGGTTCCCGCCAAATTACCCATAAGAATTGATTGAGTTGTGGAGAATGATGGATCAAGTGAAAACAAAATTCGAC
>CAIWNO010000257.1 GCA_903914045.1 uncultured bacterium
CATCAAGACCAACGGGCCAGCCCCATGTGACTTTTCCACCGGGGTCATACTCAAGAATGGGAACTTCAAATGAGCGGCGGAACTTGGAGTCCCATCCTAACTTCATGGTGCCGCCTTTGCGAAGATCCACTTCGGCGGCAAGAGTGAGCCAGCGCGTTAAGCCGTCGGCGGTGGTGAGGCACGCGAAGACATCCTCGTGGTGGGCCGCGACGGTCTCCTTGAGCGTGATCCAAATTCCATTGTTCTCTTTTCGTACCACAGGCAAATCCTATCGCAGAGCAGCGTGCACGGCTCGGGGACACGCAAAAATATTGAATTACGCATTGTCCTTGGACGATTTTTCCGCAGCGGGCGAGGCTTGCTCTAAGAAATAAGATTGCGTGAAAAAACCAACAAAACTAAGCACGGTTGTGGCAAAGGCCCAGGCGGAAATACGCGGCGAGTCCGCGCCCAGAAATTCAGAAAGTCCCCACGCAATCAACAAACTTCCAGCCGTGGCCGTCACGGCAATCTCGGCGCTGGCGCGCATAAAAAAACCAAGGAACAAACCCGCCACGCCTGATGCAAGAATGGATGCGCCAAAGAGTGTTCGCTCTGGTGGATCAAGCGTGCTCCAAAATCTGTTGGCGGCGTCCACTGTTTGGTCCTTCAGCGTGAGCGCGTCGGATCCGTTGGGAGTCCACGTCGCGGCGATCGCCTCGGTGAAACCACTCGCGCGATGTTCGGCGATGGCTCTTGCTTGGTCTGACGCGATCAACCCGCGATCAATAATGGCGGCGGAAATAATTCCCGCCGCAAGCGCCGCGACAATCATGACGGTGAATGCAAGCGCGAATCGATACGCAAGTAATGCGATGATGATTCCAGCGAACGCTCCGATGATGGCGCTACCCCACGGAGGCAGCCACGCGACGCCGATCCATTGCGCCAACAATACGCCCGCGGGAATTCCGCCCACAAATCCCGCCGCCACAACCGCGCGCCGAACAATGCGGCCGCCAAAGGCCCACAGCACCGCGCCGCCGCCTACAGACAGCAATGAGCCAAGCCACGAAAGAGCCAGCATTGGAATGAACACAATCATCTATCGGCTCGCGGCTATGCTCATCGCCACTTCATGAATGAATTTGCCTCTAAAACCAATCATCCAGACGCGTCAAAACAAACTGATGCGCAAGTGATCCATGACGATCCATGCACGCATGCGGGCGCCGCGGCCAATCATTTGGCCAACCAGAAAAGTCCATATCTATTGCAGCACGCATTCAATCCAGTGCCGTGGTTTCCGTGGGGTGACCAGGCCATTGCACAAGCGCGCCTGCGCGACGTGCCGCTGTTGGTGAGCACTGGCTACAGCACCTGCTATTGGTGCCATGTCATGGAGCGCGAATGTTTTGAGAACCCCGACATCGCGCGCTTGATGGGCGAGAAATTTGTGTGCGTGAAAGTTGACCGCGAGCAAAGGCCCGACCTTGACGCGCTGTGGATGGCCGCGTGTCAAGTGTTCACCGCCGTGACTGAAGGTCGCTCAAGCGGTGGCTGGCCACTACATGTTTTTCTGGAGCCAACAACATTGCGGCCATTTTTTGCCGGGACGTATTTTCCACCCACGCCCGCGCATGGACGAATTAGTTTTCCGCAATTGCTTTCGCGCATGTCGGATGCATGGCTGCGCAATCGCGCGCAAGTAGAAGCGCAGGCCAACGAACTCACGCGCATGGTTGAGCAAGAGTTGCAACTGGCGGCGTCGCGCAAGCCGATTGATCAGGAGTTGGAGATCAACACCGTGCGCGCGTTGCTGACATTTCATGACTCGGTCAATGGCGGCTTTGGTGGCGCGCCCAAATTTCCGCAGCCTTCGTTGACGTTGTTTTTGCAGGCCGTGGCGCCGGAAATGGCGCAATCCGCGCTGGTTCGCACGCTTGATGGCATGGCCCTTGGCGGCGTGCGCGACCAACTTGATGGCGGATTTCATCGCTACGCGGTGGATGAGACATGGACCGTGCCGCACTTTGAAAAGATGTTGTACGACCAAGGACAGTTGCTGTTGTTGTACGCGCGTCAAGCGGCAATAGGCGGTGATGAATTTTTCATGACCGTCACCCGCGAGCTTGCGGAATTTTTACTCGGGGTTATGCGCTTACCCAGTGGTGGATTCATGGCGGCCATTGACGCCGAGGTGGATGGACGTGAGGGGTTGAATTATATTTGGTCCAAGCCTGAAGTCACGCGCGCGCTGCAGCGGGCTGGACTTGAAAAAGATGTACCGCTGGCCGTTGACGCGTTTGGCCTAGATGCTTCGCCCAACTTTCGCGACCCGCACCACCCTGAAGATGAGCCCAAGTTTGTGTTGCGCTTGCGTGCGCGACCGCGCGAGCTTGCGGCGAAAATAAAAATTGATTTCACGCAGTGGTCAACGCGCTACAGCGCAATGTGCCACGCTTTGTTGACCGAGCGCGAGTTGCGAAAATCTCCGCGTATGGACACCACGCTTATCGCGGGGTGGAACGGGTTGGCCATAGAAGGTCTTGCCCAGGCTGGTCGATTGTGCAATGAGCCGCGCTGGATTGAAGCCGCGGCGCGCGCGGCCGACGATGTGTGGAATCAGTTGAACGCGCAGACAGCGCACGTGAAATCCGCTCCGCAGAAAAATTCCCAGGCCGCGTTGCAAAGCGACACGTTGAATCGCTCCGCCAAAGATGGCGTGGTCAGTGGTCCAGGATTTCTAGAGGATTACGCATGTTTTACTGCTGGTTTGCTGGCGTTGGCGCAGGCCACCCATGACCCGCGCTGGTTGGCGCGCGCCACGGTGATAGCGCAAAGCGCGTGCGAGAAATTTTGGCGCCACGATTCGGGCTGGGTGGAGGCGTTCGCCAATGAGAGCGGCCGCATTCTGCCCATTGCTGGCATTGATGATGGCGCGGTTCCTTCGGGAGCGGGGGTGATCACGCAGTGCTTGGTCACGCTGGCGCAGTTGACAAAAAATATAATGTGGGCGCAGCGCGCCTTTGACGGACTGGACCGCGCCAGTGGCGCCATTGCGCAGAAGCCAACTTCCGCCGCGCGTTCATTTATGGCGGCGCGCGAGTTGCGCACGTTGTTGCCAGGACAAGTGGCTGGCGGCTTGGCGTCTTCGCCTGTTGGCATGCAAC
>CAIWNO010000258.1 GCA_903914045.1 uncultured bacterium
CGCGACATGGCACTTGGGCGGCGCGAATTTGTTCAGCTACTTTGTCATGAACACCGCGTATGACATTCCGGCAACCACTAGTAACAATATCTCCAGCATTAATAGTTACGGCGCAGTGGTGCAGGGCGGCTACTTCATCACCAACACCGTTGAATTATTTGGCCGATGGGAATGGATGAGCACGCAGAATAAAGGCGTGAATGACATTGGCAATGTTGGCAATGCAACAACGCCAACCGTGGCCAATGTATTTAACGCCGGTAGAACCAGCGCCTATACCGCGGGCTTCAATTGGTTTATTGCTGGCCGCCAAATCAAGCTCACCACCGATATTGGATTCACCACTGCGCCACTGTGGTTTAACAACGGCATTTACGGCGCGGGCATTGCAGGAACCAATTACCGCATTGAGCCAGATGGCGGCGGCGGGCAAATTGTGGTGCGCTCGCAGTTGCAGTTGCTGTTTTAATACGCTCTGTTTTTTCTAGTGCGCGTTGCACGTGAAATTACCGAAATTCTGGCTCCAAAACCATTTCCACTTGGTCACGTTCAAGCCCAATCACCAAGCGACTTTGTGCAAACCTTGGCTCCACAAGCCTGATTAAAAAGTCTGAACCAAAAAATTACGCATAATTTTATCTTTTCAACCTGAATTCGCCCTCCCCCTTAATTTTTTGGAGTAATGAATTGATACCCTTTCCGTATTCAAAAATTGAATTCCAAGTGGATTTCAATTCTGATAACAATCTTAGAGATTAAGAAAAAATGAAACCTACCGATCGCAACACGACCTCGAACAGGTCATTTATTTTAAGTAGTTTTTTAATTATTTTAATAGCCCTAGTTTTTGACACCGGGGCGTTCGCGCAAAGTTCAAACACGATCATAGTTCCGCCACCGGTGATTCCGGATGCGCGCAAGCCCAGCCGTGGTTTGCAACCAACACTTGAGACCAACGATCCAACCAAGGCGCCGCCAACATCGATCGATCCTGGCACTGAACAAATTTTCGCGCCATCCACGCACTTCAACTTTGAGATTCAGCCGGCGAATCATGCCGACCTGCCCACCGATTCAACATTAATGCAGACATCGGTGAAGCTGTACCAGACAGATACTGTCTACTCCGGCAGTGCCGACTCCAAGGGCACGGAAGTCACGCTTACGCTTGAAGAACTTTCCACACGCACAGGATCGCTCACGGATTCCGCGCGCGTGTCCATTCAGAACGCCGTTGTTGCCAACATGAACACCAAGGGCGTTGGTGGCGTTGCGTGTTTGATTGAGCCCGCGGCCAACGCGCAGGGAACCAACACCATGAAAGTGGTCGCCGCGCAATTTGGCGGAGTGCGCACTATTGCCAGCGGCGTTCGCGCCGGCGAAACCGGTCAATCCATAAATGACGCTAATCAGCAGCGCATTAAAAATGAATCGCCCATTCAGCAAGGCGACGTGATGAAGAAGGAAGTGCTGGAGGATTATTTATATTCACTCAGCCGATTTCCTGGCCGCACCGTCAGCGCCGCCGTAAGCAACGAGCCCACCAGCGCGCAAGTGATGTTGGATTATTACGTGCAAGAGAAAAAGGTTTTTGATGTCTACGCCGGCGTTTCCACCACCGGCACCACCGAGACCAGCAAGTACCAATATCGCGTTGGATTGTTGGCCACGCAGCTCACCAACAACGACGACATTCTTTCCATTGATTATCAAAACTCCAACTTTCAAGACACGCAGTCGGTGAACAGTTACTACGACGCGCGCGTTGGTGAGTTGAAAGATTTTCGATGGCGCTTGACGGGCCAGTGGGGCCAGTACTACTCATCGGATCTTGGACTTGCCAGCGAAGATTTCAACGGCAACAACTGGGGCGTGCAGGGCGATCTTATTTGGACATTCCTGCAGAAGGGCAACGCGTTCTTGGATTTTGACGGCGGCGTAAAAACATGGGGCGCCACCACCCAAAACAATTTGCTTGGAACAAATGGCGACGCCACCTTTGTCACGCTTTCTGGAATGCTTGACGCCATTGCCACTGGCGACACGTGGGCCATTCAAGGAAGTATTGGTGGCATGTACACCACCACCAATGCAAGTCAACAATCGTTGGATGAACTTGGTCGCACCGACACGTCAAAGGCATGGACCACTTTCAACGGCTCAATGTACGGATCGTTCTACTTGGATCCACTTTTGGATTCCTCATGGAGCAACAGCCAAAGCTTGTACAAGCCACTGATCCACGAAATCTTTGGCTCGCTGCGCGGGCAATACGCATTTGATTACCGACTCACGCCGCTGTCGCAATACACCATGGGCGGCTTGTACACCATTCGCGGATTTGCGCAGAGCATTACTGCCGGCGACAACGCATTGGTTGGAACAATTGAATACCGCATGCATTTGCCGCGCATGTTTAGTCCAAGTGTTCCAACGGGTTCGTTTCCATCGGCCAACAAGCCATTCAAGTGGGGACCAGATAGTTCCAC
>CAIWNO010000259.1 GCA_903914045.1 uncultured bacterium
ATTGCGGTGCGAGTGGCGTGGCGATACACGCCGGAATTCTTGGCGTAGCCCAATAGCTGCAGCAAATCTTCCAGTTCGTCGGCATGTCCATGCACATCGCCAATCACATCAAACATGGATTGCTCCACTTCGTTTGCGCATGCGCAATCACATTGCCGAGCACATGAAACATGCCCTACTCCCACTCAATCGTGGCTGGCGGTTTGGTGCTGATGTCGTATACCACGCGGTTCACGCCGCGCACTTCGTTCACAATGCGGCTGGACACGCGCGCCAGAACTTCCCAAGGCAAGCGGCAGAAGTCCGCGGTCATGAAATCGCTGGATTCCACCGCGCGAATACCCACCACGGAATCGTAGGTTCTGCCATCGCCCATCACGCCCACGCTGCGCACCGGCAACAACACCGCGAACACTTGGCTGGTGGTGCGATACAAATTCGCCGCGTGAATTTCCTCCAGCAAAATAAAATCGCACTCGCGCAAAAGCGCTAATCGCTCCTCGGTGACATCGCCAATAATGCGAACAGCAAGACCGGGCCCTGGAAACGGATGGCGCCACACCAACGCCGAGGGCAGACCAAGCACCTCGCCCAAACTGCGCACTTCGTCCTTGAATAAATCTTTCAGCGGCTCCACCAATTCAAAACCTAAATCTTCCGGAAGTCCGCCCACATTGTGGTGCAACTTAATGCTGGCTGCCGTGCCCGCGTGGCTTTGACCGCTTTCAATGCGGTCCGGATACAGCGTTCCTTGCGCCAGAAATTTCACGCCGCCGCGCACCTCCTTGGCGGCGCGCTGAAAAACATCAATGAAGCGGTGACCAATGCGACGGCGCTTTTCCTGCGGGTCTTCTATGCCGGCCAAGTCATTCAAAAATTCCTTGCGCGCGTCGACCACCTTCAACTCCACATCAAAGTGGTGGCGAAACGCGCTCTCCACCAAGTCGCGCTCGTTCTTGCGCAGCAACCCGTTGTCCACAAATATGCAGGTCATTTGCCCAGGCACCGCGCGCGCGATCAACGCCGCGGCCACGGCGCTGTCCACTCCGCCAGAAAGACCGCAAATCACGCGATCTTTGCCCACTTGCTTGCGCACGCGCGCCACTTCCTCATCCAGGAAATCCGCCATTGCCCAACTGCCGGTGCAACCGCAGGCCTCTTGCAAAAAGTTGCGCAGAATGTCCACGCCACATGGAGTGTGCGTGACCTCGGGATGAAATTGCACGCCCCAAAATTTCTGCGTGCGATGTTTCACGGCCGCGGCCGGACACGTGGGCGTGCTGGCAAGCATTTCAAAATCATTCGACAAGCCAATGACTTGATCGCCGTGGCTCATCCACACCGTGGCGGGCGATGAAATGCCTTGCAACAAATCCTTGGCCACTTTCACGTGCAATTTGGTCCGTCCATATTCGCGCGCCGGCGCCTTGCCCACTTGGCTGCCGAGCAATTGGCAACCCAATTGCATTCCATAGCAAATACCAAGCACTGGAACCCCCAATTCAAACAAACGCGCGTCGCACACTGGCGCGCCCGCGTCGGTGACACTGGCTGGACCGCCGCTTAAAATAATTCCCTTGGGATTGTGCGCGCGCAATTTTTCCAACGACTCGTTGGGCGCCACCAGCAAACTAAACGCCCCCGCTTCCCGCACGCGGCGCGCGATCAGTTGCGAGTATTGACTTCCAAAATCAAGAACAAGAATTGTTTCTTTGGCCTGCAGCGTCATTTCTATGTGCGTCTTTCACTGTGCGTCGTTCAATATTCAAAGCTTCACGTGTCCATCATTTCTTTGGACAAGTCATGGTACAACTCTCAGTATGAATCGTCACTTGGTTGAAATCCTGTTGTCTTGCGCGCTTTCGTGCGCATTTCTTGGCGCGTGTGGGTCCATTGATTCTGGCGCCAAGTTGCAAAGCCCCGACGCCAACACGCGCATGGATGCGTTGCTCAAAGCTGGCAACAGCGCCAACGAAAATACAGTTCCACAAATCGTGCCGGCCCTTCAAAGCGAGGACCCACTGGTTCGTTGGGCGGCGCAGCAGTCGCTTGAAAAACTCACTGGCACCACGCTGGGCTATGGATGGAGCGATAGTCCCAATAAGCGCGCCGTCGCCACACAAAAGTGGGTTGAATGGTGCAAAAATAAAAATCTCTCAACTCCCGCCGCGTCTTAATCGGATACTGAAATAGAAAATAGTGCGCCGCCTTCATAGTGGCGTACTACTCTTTGCCAATCTCACGCGCCACACGACCACACCATGAACTCAACAAGCCACCCCATGAGCGAACCACACATTCATATGCGAATTTTAAGTCGCCCAGAACTCATGGCGCCCGTTCGCGCCATGTTGTGTGAACTGGCTTCGCGCGCCGGCCTGAACGAAACCGAGTGTGGCCACATTGCGCTCGCCATTGACGAGGCCCTGACAAACATTATTCGCCACGGTTACAAAAATGATTCCGACAGCCACATTTGGATTTCAGTGTGGGAACTGGAAAACCCCAAAGGCGTGCGCATTCAAATGGATGATCTTGCGCCACATGTTGAGTTGGAGAAACTCAAGGGCCGCGAACTGGACGACATTCGTCCTGGAGGTCTGGGCGTTCATTTAATCCATTCCCTTATGGATTCCGTGCATTTTTCAAAGCGCCCCGAGGGCGGCATGCGCCTGGTTGTTGAAAAATTACACGCCCACGCCGCCGCGAATTCGCATGCCAATGTGAAACACAATTCGTAAGCGTAACTATCCGAAATTGCCTGCGACGACAGATGTTTCTTGCGTGCTGCGCAAGTATGTCCTACTTCAATCCAACTTCTATTTTAGACCGCGGCGTGTGAACCATGCGCAGGTGCGCAAGAACGCATGCCGTGCAAGTATTTAAAAGTTCGACTACGATCACACACATGTCAGGTGCAACCGAACTCGTAGTGGATGTCGAAGCAATTTCAGATGGCGTTATTTTGCGCCCCAAAGGAGATGTCGACATGGCACGCTCTCCAGTGCTGCGAACCAAATTAACCGACGCTCTCAAGAGCAAACCAGCACGTCTTGTGTTGGATCTCTCGGAAGTTCCATACATGGATTCAAGCGGACTCGCCACGTTGATTGAAGCGCTGCAAACCACGCGCAAAAATAAGATCAAGTTCATCGTGTGCAATCTCATGCCACGCGTGCGCAGCATTCTGGAAATCGCCCGTCTCACAACGGTCTTCACCGTGGTTGAGAATCGCGACGAAGCCCTCAAGGCGTAATCCGTGGCGCGACTTCCGACCGCTTCCCTAGCTCTTCTTGATAAGTGGATCGCCACGCTGTTGAGCATTTTTGAATCTGTCGGCGGGCTCACGCTTCTTGGCGCACATGTCCTTCGTTGGTTGCAACGCTCGCTGATTCTGCGGCAAATCCGATTTGGATTTCCAGCCGCGGTAGCACAAATGAATCGCGTGGGCGTGCGCAGCATTGGAATTGTTGGGCTGGTCTCGGGCAGCATCGGAATTATTCTGGCGCTGCAAACTTCGCCAAGTCTTGCCACCTTTGGTCAAATTGACAAAGTGGCCAACCTGATTGCGGTGGCTGTGTTTCGTGAACTTGGTCCGCTGATCGCCGCCATTGTGCTCACTGGTTTCGCCGGCGCCAGCATTGCGGCGGAACTTGGAACCATGGTTGTGGGCGAGGAGATTGAGGCGCTTGAAGCGATGGCGCTCAACCCAATTCGCTTTCTTGTTATGCCGCGCGTGGTCGCCACCACGCTCAGTCTTATTTTGCTTTCGGTGTTGTCCGACCTTATGAGCGTGATCATGGGCGGCGTCGCGGGCGTGTTCTTCCTGGACATTCCATACGAGTTGTACAAGCAAAACACAATCGATCAACTCAAACTTTCGGATTTCACAACCGGACTTCTCAAGGCCGCGGTCTTTGGACTGATCCTGGGTTTAATCGCCTGCCAAAATGGGTTGCGTGTGACTGGCGGCGCCGCTGGCGTGGGTAAAGCCACCACCAACACTGTGGTGCAAACGGTGGTCTCCGTGGTGCTAGCCGATCTTTTGTTCACCGCCATTTTCTACGCGCTTGGCTGGAACTAAATTCCGCGCGAACTTGTTGCGCACCACAACATTTACCGCGCTAGGCGTACCTTGCGCTCAATATGCCGCGCATCAACTTCGTCGCAGCACATCAACTTCGTCACCGCACATCAACTTCGTCGCAGCGCGTTACGGCGCGTGAATGCCACGCAATGTTCACCCATTATTTCGTAAGCGAATTCCGCTTAATTCCAAGCGCGTCACGGCGGCCATGACTTCGGCAATTCCCAAATTGGTTTTCTGCGACAACACGTCGTAATCAATCGAGCGCATGCTTCGCGCCGCCTGCAACACCAACTCCATGGCTGGCGTAAGTTTCAATACCCCAGACGTCGGCTTCACTTCATGCAACAAGTCAGCGCCCGCCTCCGCGCCAATACCAACGTCAACACCAATGCCAACGCCAGCGCCAACGCGCGCCTGCGCCGCCATGGCCCCCGCCACCAACATGGAACTTGATCGCAACTGCTGCGACACATCCGCGACATTGGTGACAAGCGCCGCCCACCCTTCACGAATGGCGCGGTGGCATCCTTCACTTGATGGTGAATCAACGCGCCCTGGCACCGCCATCACTTCGCGTCCATGACTTTCCGCCGCCAGCCGCCCCGTAATCAGCGCGCCTGAATTCAAGCGCGCCTCTATCAGCAGCGTTCCCAAACTCAGCGCGCTAATGATGCGATTGCGCCTTGGAAAAAGTCCGCCCTCGCTTGGGTGATAGGTTGGAAATTCGCTGCACAGCACGCCGCCAGCCGCAACAACTGAATCAAACAACGGCGCGTGTTCTGGCGGATACGCCCTACCAACGCCGCCCGCAAGCACCACCACCGTGCGCCCATGATGACGCAACGCCGATCGATGCGCCGCCGCATCAATTCCGCGCGCGCCGCCAGAAACAATGGTGAATCCCTGCTCCGCAAGCCACCCCGCAAATCGATCGGCCTGCTCCATTCCATAGGCGGTGCAAATGCGGCTGCCAACAACCGCCACTGAAAAACGGTCCGCCTCTTGAAACGCGCCGCGCACCCATAACGCCAATGGCTCCGGCGTGGCGGTCTTTAAAAGTTCCGGCCAATCGTCGTCGCCAGGCAACATGCCGCACACGGATTCACGGTCCATCTCCTCCAATTCGCGCGCCACATTCACGGCGTCCATATTGCGGCGCACCTCATCGGCGCCACGGCGCAGAACCTCCGCTAATTCCGCCACCGAAGCCGCCAACACTTGCGTGGCGCCGCCAAAGGCCTCAAGCAAATTGCGTCCTTCAATGGGACCAATCCCACGAGTCATGGCAAGTTTCCAATGATCATGCGGAATATTTTTTGGTGTGCGGGGCATGTCGCCACGCTACAAAAGATTTGGCGCGCTTTTGAAATCACCACCAAATTTCCGCAAAATGAATTTTTTAATCAGCGGCGTGCGGCCACAATCCTTCGCCTTCACCACTCGGGCCCACATTCGAAGCGCCCTCAACCGAATTTCCGCTCTCAGCGTGCGATATCAATATGTAGGGTTCAACATTCGCATGCGCATCCCAAGTCCATTTGCCATCCGCCATGTCGTCATCCACCGCCACGCTTGATTCAGTTGCAATAGATGTTGTCCATTGACCCACAACTTCGTCTTGGCCAGCAACTTCACGTAATTGTTTTTCAGCACTTGCGCCCACACTTTCGCCCCCATCCGCATCACCCTGTTGCACCGGTTGCGCGGCGGCAATTTCAAAAGAAGTTTCAATCGGCAAATCAATGTCATGGTCCCACGGTTGCGGTGAATCATCCACATCAACTTTCGCCACGCTTGCCTGCGACTCACTTGTAAAGCTTGTTGGGGCCCGCGCTTCCTCTAGCCATTTCTCCTCAAGCGCCGTTGCCACCAAGCGTGTCGATGGCGTCAGTGGAATTCCAGTTGTCAAACCAATAAACACAATCAACGCGCCGCCACCCATCAACCACAATCTGCGCTGACCAGAAGCCAAGCGCGTGAGCAATGTGTCAGGCACCAGGTCTGGCTCAAACGCCTCAGGCGGAACCGTGGCCTCAATCCAATCACTGACCGTGTGCTCCATACTTGTCGCCACCAACACGGGCGCCTCGCCCTTGGGCATTAAATTCAATTGACTCGCGGCAAGTCTGGTCAACAACGAAGGGTCCTTGGCTTTCAACTCCACAAGAAATTGTGCGTACGCACCAATTCTTTTTTGATTGACTTTTTCCTGATGCTCCAATTTCGCCAACTGCTCAGTTAAAACAGAAAGATCTTGTTGCGCAGGCAACAACGCGCTGACCACCAATAGCGTCAAGCCGGCGACCGTGAATAGCCAGCCTGGGTCAAATCGAAAGAGCGGTCGTAAAGAGGACATGCCCCGCACTATCGGCATTTTGATGGGAATTCCCTAAGGTATTTTGCCTTACAAATTCCGCCGCGCACGTTTGAAGCCACGCTTGAAGCCACGCAAGAAGCCCCAATGGCAAACCCGCCGTGCCCCCATCGCCACACCCCAACTTACGCCAAGTCAGGAAAAATCTTGCGCACGGCGCCAACCAAATCCTTCACATGGGAAATGCTCTCATCCATCAACTTGCGCTCATCGCCCACCAAGTCAACTTCAATAATTTTCTCCATGCCCTTGCTTCCAATCACGCACGGCACGCCCACAAAATAGCCCGCGCTCTTCTGTCCCTTGGCCACGCCATAGGCATCTTCGCAATACGCGGCGCACGGCAGAATTCGCTTCTTGTCTTTAATAATGGCTTCCACCATTTGAATGGTGCCGCTGGCTGGCGCGTAGTACGCGCTGGTTCCCATGAGCTGAACAATTTCACCGCCGCCAACTTTGGCGCGCTGCATGCACTTGTTCACAACCTCGTCGGAAAGCAACATTGAAATTGGAATGCCGTGCACGCTGGTGAAGCGCGGCAGCGGAACCATGTCGTCGCCGTGGCCGCCAAGCAACAGCGCTTGAATATCTTCCACGCTGCAACCTAGTTCCATGGCCAGAAAGCAGCGGAATCGCGCAACATCCAAGCAGCCCGCTTGACCAAGAATGCGATGCGTTGGAAAGCCGGTGGTCTTCCACGCGGTGTACACCATGGCGTCTAGCGGATTGCTGACCACAATCACCACCGCGTTGGGCGCGTTCTTGGCAACCTGTTCAGAAACGCTGCGCACAATCTTCACATTGGTCGTGATCAAATCATCGCGGCTCATGCCAGGCTTGCGCGGCAAACCAGCGGTGATCACCACCACATCGCTGTCGGCAATATCTTTGTAATCGCTTGTGCCAATCACGGCGCTATCAAATCTTTCAATGGGCGCGCACTGCATTAAGTCCAGCGCCTTGCCCTTGGCCACGCCTTCGCGCTCTGGAATATCCAGCAGCACAATGTCGCCCAACTCCTTGGCGGCGGCCCAATGCGCGCAAGTGGCTCCAACATTTCCAGCACC
>CAIWNO010000260.1 GCA_903914045.1 uncultured bacterium
GGTGGTTCCAACGGTCACGTTGTAGCGGGAAAAGGTGTCCAGAAAATTCGGCGTCCATCCAACTTCGACGCCGGCCCAATATAAACCGTCGTTTATATTTTGAAATGAGTTGCCCGGATAATCAGCGATGTCGAATATGCCGGCGTTGACATAGATATTGTCGCACGGAATAATTTGCGTGACAAAGCCGGGCGAATATGTTCCTTGCGCGGGCTGAAAAACGCTGTTGCCGTCAAATGATCCATTGAGAAATTGGCGCGACTCGTCGTTGGCGTAAAAGTTCAACATGAAATATTGATTGGGATGCATCTTGCCGACATTCATGATGAGTTTGTCGTCTATAAATCCTTGTTGATAACTGAGAATATTCAGAGTGCTATTGTCGCCGTTCTGCAGCGAGTTCATGAAGAAGTACGTGCCCGACGCGCCGCCTGGCGTCCAATTAGCGGGCTGACCAATGACGTTGTGTTGACGAAACAACATTTGAATGGCGCTAGTTCCAAGGCCCGGAGTTTTTGCCAGTACTGTGAGAAAGTTCACATCCAATCGGCCAATGCCCGCAATATTTCCTTGATCTGGCAACGTGCGCGAAACGCCCTGCACCACAAGCGTGTAATAAATATTCGACATGGTGCTGCATTGTTCATACAGCACATGCTCCAAACCGCGCAGTGGCCGCAGCGGAAACTCAAGCGGATCTGGAAATATTGGATTGAGCGGCGTGAAACCAAACGGCCTGTCGGCGTGGCTCATGTCGAGTTGAGATTCCATTGGCCGCGGTTCAAACAGCGGCAGGAAAACGCGCGGAGTTAAAAAGTCGCCACCAAATTGTGCGCGCCTTGTTCCATTCATATCGTTCCATGGCTCGTAAAAAATAGGCGGCTTCAAACCGGAGTGGTCGGGCAAAATATAATCTTCCACAATGGCGGAGCGCTGAAATGCGGGACCAACTTGTGACTGCGCCATGGCATGCGTGCTTAGAAACGCAGGCGCGACGCATGCAAGAAATACGAAACGGGTTTGGTTCGTAGTTGGCATGAACACAGACTACCTATAAATTTGTTTTCGCTACGGCTCGGGCAACGGAGTCCGCCGTTGCTGCGCAATGAATCCAAACGTCATTATTTTTCTATTCGCGGCGCTACTTAGCCGCCGTCACAGGCAGCTTAATGAAACTTTGCGCGCCGGGCGCGTGATAAATGCGCTGCGTGGCCTTCACATAATCCGCTGGTTGCGCCAGAAAAATATTGGGCACAAATGTTTGTGGATTGCGGTCATATAGCGGAAACCAACTTGATTGCACTTGCACCATCATGCGGTGGCCCGGCTGAAAGACATGGTTGACCATGGATAAATCAAAGCGATATTGCAGCGGAGTATTTGCCGCAATGGCCACCGGCGCTGAGAAACTTTCGCGATAGCGGCCACGGAAAATATCCATGGCAATTGGAAGTTGGTAGCCGCCCATTTCAGGCTGGCTTGGAACTTCGTTGGGATAGACATCGATCAACTTCACAACCCAATCGCTGTCGGTGCCGCTTGTGGATGCGACCAAATTCACCACGGGCGCGCCACTTACGCGCACGGGCTCGGTCAACACTTCACTTGTGTATGTCAACACATCCGTGCGATCAGTCACGGTCCGTTGATCGCTAAGCAACCACTGCCGCCAATTGTCAGTGTTGGAAAAACGGATCGGACGCGGCATATACGGCACGGGTTTGGCGGGATCGGAAACATATTCATCAAAGGTGGCGGATGTATTCATGGTGGCGGCGGGCGCCGTGAATGACAAACCAAAATTCGCCCTGAAATACAGCGGCTTTGACGTGGACGCGCAACCAGCGGCGCACGACATGGGCCAAGTTTGCAAACGATCCCAATGATTGTCGCCCGTGTTGTAAATAAATACTGGCGGCGTGTCGGCTTTGGGCGCGCCATCTTTTAAATATTGATCGAAGAATGGTTTTAAAACATCGCGGCGAAATTGCAGCGCGGTGTCGCCCTCAAACTTCAACGGACCAAGCGCGCTGCCGTCGTAATTCACGCCGCTATGACGCCACGGACCCATGACAAGAAAATTCTTGGTGTTGGTTGTGTCCTTGGGTTCAACCGCGCGGTAACAATGAATGCCGCCCCACATGTCCTCTTGATCCCAGATTCCCTGAATCCACATGGTGGGAAC
>CAIWNO010000261.1 GCA_903914045.1 uncultured bacterium
GCCCAGCGGAAACCAATTCACAAATCGCCGCCACATGAACTTGCGCGTGTGGTGCAGTGGGTTGGTGAAGAAATACAGAACAATGATGTAGGTCAAAGCCAGGCTGACAAGGAAGAGTTGCATGGTGTTCTTTGGGGCGGCTTATGTCGTCACAAATTGTGCGCCGCAGTTGTGCGCATGCGTGAGTTGCATGGTGCGAAGTACGGACGAATCATTGTGTGCAAGAGTAACCAATGCATGTCGCTTGGGGCGATGATGGAAAGGCTGCGCCTCGCTGCGCATGGCGGCTTGTACAGCACGCCTTGATTGCAAGGGGGCAATCAAAAGCACATGATCAATAAAAAATTCAACGAGACATTGATGCGCCTCAAGCGAGACATTCTCGAATGGCTGCAAAAAAATCTAAAAAAGATTAATCAAGTCAGCAGATGAGACAGCAACTCAACGACGTCGACGCGTTGCAAGCGCTGCAAGACCAACCAGTGCTGCAACTCCGGGGGCAGGAACAGGGCTGGAAAGAGCAAAGCTAGATGTAAGCTTCTCCGAAACGGTGCTGCTGCCCGATGTGATGCCCTTGATGTGCACCACGAAGTCCCAATCATTTACGCCATTGAATACTGCGGTGCTAGACACGGCGGCAAGGGCGGCTGAAGTGCCGCTTACCGAGAACACCCAAGTTCCAGATTGCCCCTTGGCTAGTCCCATGGTGCTTCCGCCTCCGTTAAAACTGCCAGTGGAGGCTGCACCCCAGTGAAAGTCGCCGAAGGGTGATGCCTTAAGATCTTTTTTATCAGTAAGTTGAGCGAAGTTGGTTGGCGCCGACACTTGAGAAAACGTCATGGACGTGTCGGCGATCCCAACCACAAATGCGGCAAGATTACTTGTCACGCTGGAGGTGTTGGTAAGGGACAACGTCACGGTCGCCGTGCTGCCGCTGGTGTAAGACCACTGGCCCGTGCCTTGGAAGGCACCGCCGTAACTGGGGCCGCTGCCGACGCCGGTATTGCTGTTCATTTGAAAGTTGACCACTCCAGCTTCAGCTGATGCGACCAAGCTAGCGACAACAAAACACGATGAAACTAAATAATTTTTCATATGTACCGAAAATTTGGGAAAGGGAAAGGGAAAGGGAACTAAGTAAAAGTGATTGGGAAGAAGTTATCGTTATCACGAGAAAAGCGCTTTACAAGAAAAAAAAATGGATTTAATTGATAATTATGAAGTTTTTTAAACTCAGTTATCAGAATCACTATTTTTGGCTTAATCAGCGCACGATTGCCACGGTCGGCCGCATCTTTAGTGTGGGGCCGGTTTGAATTTAATGCAAAGAAGTAGGAAGAAGCCCTGTGGCAAGAGTGGTGGCCGCGGCCAATCGCACTCAATCCTTATGGTGGATCACTTTGGCATTGTCCGCGCTTGATGCGGCGGCGCTTGGTCGGCCGTCGTCCTTCACGTCGCCGCGCAGCGTCTCAACGGCGTGCGGCAGAATGTCGGCAATGGCCTCGAACATTTCAGAGCAACCGCGCGGCGAACCTGGAAGCGTAATGATTAATGTTTGATTGATGGTGCCGGCGATTCCACGCGACAGAAATGTGCGCGGCGTTTTTTGTAGGCAGCGCAAGCGCGATAAATCCATCAGGCCCGCGTGTTCACGGTGCATCACGCTGCGCAACGCTTCTGGCGTGATGTCGCGCGGCGCAAGGCCGGTTCCGCCCGTGCTTAGGATCAAGTCAATTTTTTTGGCGGGCTGCGACCAGTGCGTGAAGAATGCGGCGAGTGTGTTTACGTCATCGGGCAAACATTCGCTGTGCGTAATTTCCGCCTGCAGATGTTTCACGGCAAGCGCCGCCAATGTTGGACCAGACGTATCGGTCGTCTCGCCGCGCGAACATCGATCGCTTACGGTCAAAATCACGGCGCGCGTGGGTGTGCTCATGCGTCAACTTTATGCTATTTCCCGCTTGGTATTTGGTTAGGATTGCATCATGGCGCCGTTGTCAAAAGATGCAAACAATGCAGATGCACATTCAACGTTGACGCCGATTGTCATGGAGCCAATTTCGCCAATGACGGTCGCGGCGATGTCAGCGCACGCAACATCGGTCGCGCAGCAACATCGCGTGCAACTTTCCGTTGCGGCAACTGGCAAGACGGTTGGCGACATCGTGCAAAGCGCGCCGACACAAATTTCGCGTGTTGATCGTGACCAAACCAGCGAAGTGCTGGACCACGTGGCGCTTGAAGAGCCGCTGGAGATTCGCCTTGATTGGCTTGATGGTATTGAGCGAAA
>CAIWNO010000262.1 GCA_903914045.1 uncultured bacterium
TCGGCTTCTGTGGCTACATCAATTGATTTAGTTAAGAAGACCGATCCAACTATTCAGAAATTCTTCACAGACAACTACGCCTACGCGGTTCTGCCAAGCGTGGGCAAGGGCGGCTTCATCATTGGTGGTGCCGGCGGCGATGGCGAGGTGTACAAGGGCGGCAAGTTGGTGGGCTATTGCTCCATGGGCCAAGGCACTATTGGCGCGACCATTGGCGGCCAATCATTTGACGAATTTATTTTCTTCAAGGATGAGGCCAACTACAACATATTCACCGCCAACAAGTTTGCGTTCACCGCTCAAGTTTCCGCGGTGATGGTGGCTTCTGGAACCGGCGCTGCAACCAGTTACCACGATGGCGTGGCGATCTTTACCAGCAATTCCGAAGGCGCCATGGCGGAAGCCGCTGTTGGTGGTCAACAATTTAAGTATGTCTCTTTGGAAGCTGCGGCGGCAAAGGCAAAGTAATTCTGTAAACGCATGCATTTAAAATCTGGAGCATTGCTCTGGATTTAGGCTTCATTAAAGAATGGCGCCTTGTGTGAGAATAAGTATTGACGGACGCGGACATGTTCCGCGTCCGTTTTTTATTGCGCGACCAAAATTTGTTCTTGCATGTCTTGGCGATAGACTGATGGACGTGTTCATAAATATTTCCACATATTTGTTCGCCCCACTCAACGGCTTGGCCGAGTTGCGCGAACAATTGCGCGCCGTGTGCCGCGTTGGCGAGCTGAAGGGCACGATTATGCTCAGCCCAGAGGGCATAAACCTATTTGTGGCTGGAACACGGGCAAATATAGATATTTTAATGCACACCCTGCGCGCCATACCGGGGCTGGAGAATTTAACCCTAAAAGAAAGTCACAGCGATGCGCAGCCGTTTCGGCGGATGTTGGTGAAGATCAAGAAGGAAATTATCGCGTTTGGCGTGGAGGGCATTGATCCTGCAAAGCGCACCAGTAAAAAACTTTCAGCGAAAGTGTTGAAACAATGGCTTGATGAAGGCAAGGCCATCACGCTGTTGGATACGCGCAATGATTACGAAATTCGCATGGGGACATTTCGCGGCGCGTTGCCCGCGGGCATTTCGCATTTCCGCCACTTTCCCGGCGCGGTGCAGAAACTTCCAGCCAATTTAAAGCATCAACCCGTGGTCATGTTTTGCACCGGCGGAATTCGCTGCGAGAAGGCAGGCCCATACATGGAGCGCGAAGGCTTTCAAAATATTTTCCAGCTTGACGGCGGCATATTGAAATATTTCGAGGAGTGCGGTGGCGCGCATTACGAAGGCGAGTGTTTTGTTTTTGATCGCCGCGTGTGCGTTGACTCCGCGTTGCAAGAAACTGGTTCCGCATCATGCTTCGCTTGCCAAATGCCGCTGACCCCGCAGGAACAAAAAGACGCGCGCTATATCAAAGGTGTTTCGTGTCCATTTTGTATTGGTCAACCGGTTCTCACAAATGACATCCGCTCGCAACTGGACTAGTCTTGCGTCATGGCCATTCCTACACACAGTGATACGCATGATGAAACGCGATGCTCAACAACGGGCGCGATCGTGATCACTTTAGGAGTCGCGGCTTGCTTGGACATAGCCACTTCAACCGCGCTGAGTTTGACTGACCACCAGCCAAGTCTGTCCGTAGTCATGTTTCGAATTGCCGACGCGTACGCAAGTCCGATTGCGTTGCTCACCACATTCATCGCGGCATTTTTTTGGCTGACCAAATCCCAAAAAAGTTTCAAGCTTTTTTTCAATATCACTTTGTGGCTTTCCATGATCGCGTTACTCGATAATTTGGTGGGACTTATTGTGTGCTTGTTCGACAAACAGGACAACCCCGAGTATTTACTGCTTTCCGCATGCTTGGTGTACTTGGAAAATGTTGCGGTTTTTGCAGCTTATTACTGGCGATTTGACCACCCATTGCAGATTCGAATTGCTGCTGGCGAAAAGATTCACCCTGGCATTGTCTTTCCGCACAATACATCTGGGTTCCAATCGTTGGTTGGATGGCGGCCCAAGTATGTCGACTATTTATTCCTGTCTTTCAACACGGCAAGCACATTTGGACCAACGCTTCCAGTTCCACTTCGCAATCCCGTTCAACTTGGAATGATGCTGCAGGTCACCATCGCCATGGCGGTACTGATCATGTTGGCCGCGCGCGCGATTGGTTTGATTAATTAAATCACTGCGACATTGTTGGCGCATGGTTTATTTTTGCAGCGCGCAACGCTTCGTTCGAGGCATCAATTGAGTGGTTCAAGCCATTTTTGTTCTTGGTACCAGCGCACCGCGTCGCGCGTGGATTCTTCCACCGATCGGGGTTGCAATCCAAGTTCTTTCAAACTTGTCGATGGATCAAAATACATGGAGCGTTTGGTCAGGCGAACACCAGTCACGGTGGCCATGGGCATGCGATGCGAAATGGTGTCGGCCCACAATTCGCTGAACCAACCAGCGGCAAGCGCAACGGCGTACGGAACCTTTTTACGCGGCGCGGGCCGGTTAGTAATGCGCGCCAGCAATTCAAGCCAATGCACAAGCCGGGTGTTGTGCGCCCCTATTAAATAGCGCACGTTGGTGCGCCCGCGTTGCATGGCGCGGATTAAGCCATCCGCCGCGTCGCGCGCATCGATCAGGTTGAATTCGCAATCCAAGTACGCCGGAATTTTTCCGCGGCAGAACGCAACCGCAAGACGCGTTGGCGGAGTTTGATTTCTGTCGCCGGGACCAATCGGAAGCGTGGGGCTGCACACAATCACTGGCGCGCCCGTGGCGGCAAGGTCGAACGCGGCACGCTCGGCACGA
>CAIWNO010000263.1 GCA_903914045.1 uncultured bacterium
AGCGCACGAATTACGCCTCCTCAATCTCGGTGACTTTCTTGGTCACAACTTCTTCCACGCGCGTTGTATGTTTCTTGGTGGCTTCGTCCACATCTTTTTGGGCGCGCTCGGCGGCGTCCTCGGTCAGGCCAGCTTTTTTGTCGGCCAACAAAGTGTCAATGCGTTTGTTGGCGTCGCGGCGTGCGTTGCGAACGGCAACTTTAGTGTCCTCGGAAAGTTTCTTGGCTTGCGTTGCAAGTTGCTTGCGCCTGTCGGAACTTGGCGATGGAACAATGATGCGAATTTGCGTGCCTTCGGTTTGCGGATTCAATCCCAGGCCGGACTTTTCAATGGCCTTCACAATTTCAGTTTTAGCGCCTGGATCAAATGGCTTCACTAAAAGTTGCGTGGGCTCGGGCACGCTAATGGCGGCGAGTTCGCGCAGGTCCGTCATGGAACCATAATAATCCACCTTGATGTATTCCAACATGGCGGTGGTGGCACGGCCCGTGCGCATGCCACGCAGCTCCTTGCTCAGGTGGTCCACGCTCTTCTCCATCTGATCTTCACATTCCAGCAAAATGGTGTCTAGGTCCATGCGATTTCTCCTTCAAGAGTGTGCAAGAATAGCAGGGAAAATGATGGGCGTAGCCGTTGATTCATGGGTGCGCGCAGTATTTATCACAAGACGAATCTGCGTCGCTTTGTGGCGCAAAAAAGTGCGGCTTGGGTTTGCCCGTGCATGCGCCGATTAATTAGAAACCAGCGTGCCAATGGCCTCGCCACACATGGCGCGCTTGACGTTTCCACTTTGGTGAAAGTTGAACACGCGCACAGGCAGCGAATGCTCCATGCACATGGTCAGCGCGGTCAGATCCATCACGGCCAAGCGCTTGGCGATGGCCTCTGAGAACTTGATCTCGTTCAACTTGGTCGCCTTTGGATCTTTTTTCGGATCCGCGGTGTAGACGCCGTCCACTTTTGTGGCCTTCAACAACATTTGCGCTTGCAATTCAACGCCGCGCAAACTTGCGCACGTGTCCGTGGTGAAGAATGGATTGCCAGTGCCCGCCGCCAAAATAATCACGCGGCCTTTTTCCATGTGGCGCAACGCGCGCGCGCGGATAAATGGCTCGGCCACGGACTTCACTTCAAGCGCGGTCATCAGTCGACTGGCCACGCCAGTTCCTTCAAGCGCCTCGCGCAAAGCAAGGCCGTTGATAATTGTTCCCATCATGCCCATGTAGTCGGCGGTGGCTTGCGCAATGCGACCCTTCTCGGCCAACTTGGCGCCGCGCACAATATTTCCGCCACCCACAACAATGGCCAATTTCAAGCCATTCACCGCGCGATACGCATCGGCGATTTCCGCGGCAATGTGCGCCAATTGCTCAGGCGCAATCCCAAGTTGACCTTCTTGCGCAAAGCTTTCACCGCTCAGTTTCAATACAACGCGTTGATAGTTCTGGCTCACGAAGTGGCTCCTTGATTTTGTGTTGAGTGTTGTGTTGAGTGCGGTAAGTTGGAAATATATTTTAGAAGTTCAACTGCGTTGCGTAAAGTTTTGTGCGACGTGGTTGAATCTATTTCAGCGAAAGAATAGTTACACATGCGCCAAAGCCTTCTCAAGATCATTGATCAAGTCTTGCTGATGTTCAATGCCCACGCTCAGGCGAACCAAGTTGTCGGAAATACCAAGCGCCTTTCTGCTTTCGGCGGGAACACTGGCGTGGGTCATGATGGCTGGGTGCTCGATCAAACTTTCCACGCCGCCCAAACTTTCAGCC
>CAIWNO010000264.1 GCA_903914045.1 uncultured bacterium
CATGCATAGCAGAGGCAGCAATACCAATCGCCAGAACGGGAATGTTCGCGACCATTGCGGGCGAAAAAATGCTCGGTCTGATTTTGCGCCGCGCCATGTGGCTTCAAAGCAATGCGGCGAATGTGGCGCGCAAGATCAGCGCGGATATAGCGCGGTGAATGCGCGTTCCACGCAATGCGTTTCTGTGGTCAAGCGCAAGAACACGCCTGGCGAATTTGTTCACAATCTGATTCTGTGTTGCTTGATTTTTGCTGTCTTGCCCGTGGTGGCGTTGGCGCAAGCGCCAGAGCCAGCGCCATCTCCAGTCATTGAGCCTGCGGAATCTGCACCAGAAAAAAATGCGCAATCGCCGCCAAATCCAGTCGCCAAACCCAATGGTGGCAAATTGGTGTTCAAGCCCCTTGATGCCAATCCAAATCAGAATGTGGTGTTGCGAAAGGCAATGATCAATCGCAACCAATTGGCTGGCATAAATATTGGTCAAGATCAGGCCGTCGCCGAGTCCATGTCCAAGGAAAAACTTTCAAGCGTGACACCTCCGACTGAGTTGTTGAAGTTGTTGCCGGATTTGGATAGTCCGTTGTTTGAAGTCCGTCAGGACGCTTCGCAGAAGTTGTTGGACAAATCATTTTCCGAGGAGGCGATTTGGTCAGTGCTTGATCGTGTTCCCTTGAGCGAGGAGGTGCGCGGTCGACTTTTGACCGCGGCGTTGCGCCGCATTTACGAACGTCCGCGTGGAGCGTTGGGAATTCGCATGGCACAATTGCCACTTGAGCGACCTGGTGTTGTGGTTCAAGAGACATTGCCAAACATGCCCGCCGAAAAATTTCTCAAGGCCGGGGATGTGATTGAGGAAATTGACGGACATGCCTTGTCCACATCCTTGGACCTTGTGGAGGCCATTCATAAATACCAACCTGGTCGTGAAATTCACATTCAATTGCGTCGACCAGAGAAAGATGCGCAAGGACATCCAGTGATTGGACCTGACGGAAATGTGATTGAGAGACCAATAGAGTTGATGATGCCGCTTGGAAACGCCGAAGATCTGGAGAAGTCCAGCATGAATAAGGATGAAATGCAGCGCGGGGGCAACATGCAAATTCAGAAACGAATGTTGGAGGCCAATGAAATTCTGCGCCGTTTTTCCAAGCCAACATTGCCCAATGAATTGTCGCGGCCAGGGTTTGTTCCGTAAAACAGGCGGGCGTTACGCTCCAAGTGGATTGCGAAAGTGGTGGTCCTGAATTGGCGCAACAATGTCAAGCACCGACATCAGAACCATGGACGGACTGGCAATGGCGGGGACGTTGTGAATAATGTCCTTGGGGTAATACGAAAGAACCGGCTCGGTTTCTTTTCGATAGACCTCGAAGCGATGATGGATCACCTTCTCATCGGCGTCGTCAAGACGATTTTCTTTCAGCGCGCGGCGGCGCATGCGGCGCACCATCTCGGCCTCATCGGGGCAAACCAAATGCAGCACGGCAAGAACATCAAGATGATCCTTCAGGGCTTTGGCTTGACTCACGGTGCGCGGAATTCCATCAAGAACTAATAAATCTTGCGCAGGTTTGAAGATGCTCAGCGACACTTGCGCCTTCATGTTGTTCTGCCACATTTCAA
>CAIWNO010000265.1 GCA_903914045.1 uncultured bacterium
CGCGCGCGTGGTGGAAGTTCCAATCGCGTTGCCCGTGCGCGATCAGGATTACGCCATGAATTGCATCTTGAACGCGATCACGCCGCGCACGCGCTTGATTGTGATTGATCACATTACAAGTCCAACCGCGTTGCGCTTTGATGTGCGAAAAATTATTGACGCTGTCAAGGGAACGCGCGCGCACGTGTTGGTGGATGGAGCGCACGCGCCTGGCGCGCTCACACTTTCGCTTGACACGTTGGGCGCGCATTTTTACGCCGCCAATTTGCACAAGTGGACCATGGCTCCGCGTGGCAGCGCGTTTGTGTGGGTCGCGCCTCAGTTTCAAAAAGACATTCATCCCTGCGTCATCAGCCATGAGTTTGCCAATGGATTCACCAGTGAATTTGACTGGCAGGGAACGCGCGATCTGAGCGCGTGGAATTCCATTCCTGCCGCGCTGGAGTGGTTTGAGGAACTTGGCGCGGAGCGCGTGCTGCGCCACAACCATCAGTTGGCGGCGTGGGCGCACCAATTGTTGTGCAAGGAATTGTCGTTCGAGCCAATTTCGCCGCTGGATGGTTCCATGCTGAGTTGCATGGCCAGCGTGCGCTTGCCCGCATTCTTGCAGCAGAAGTTTCAAACACCTGAGGCAATGCAGAAGCACTTGCTTGATGTCGAGCGGATAGAAGTTTCAATTTTCCTGTGGAATCAGCAATGGTTGTTGCGTGTCAGCGCCGCCATTCATAATGAGCCCGCGCATTACGAGCGCTTGGTGGCGGCGCTAAAAAAATGTTTGGCGTAGCGCCACCTTGCGCGCGCTTTTGTCGCGCCTAGGATGACATCAATGCAAGAGCCAACTCCAGAACCACATCAGCCACACGATGTCGCGCTGCCAATCGCCGCGGTTGATCCCGCCGCCGAGCGCGCCGCGGAGCAAAGCATTTACCAACAACTGGGCGCGGAAAAATTTTGGGATATTGCGCGCGCTTTCTACGCGCACGTGGACAAGCACGAGCGTCTGCGCCCAATTTTTCCACATGACTTGCAGGAACCCATCCGCAATCAGGCGGAGTTTCTCATTCAATATTTTGGCGGTCCGCAAACCTACAGCGATCGCAAGGGGCATCCGCGTTTGCGCATGCGCCACGCGCCATTTCCAATTGACCTTGCCATGCGCAATGACTGGGTTGATTGCATGCGCGGCGCGTTGCGTGACGCCGAAATTCCAGAGCCCATATTCGCCACCATGATGGCGTACTTTGAGCGCACGGCGACCTTCATGATGAACAAGCCTTGAGTTGCATGCAGAGTCGCATGAAGAGCTGCATCCAAATTAAATTGGGCATGAATTTAAATTGTACGAATGTTCACAACATGAAACGCAGACGCAACCCGATATACGTATGGCTGTCAACTATAAATTGCGCATGCTAAAAAAGTTACTTGGGATTTTCAATCACCGCGAGATCTTTGCGCCCCAATTTCTTGATGGCTTTTTCCGCCTCAACGCGTGTTTCGAATTCTCCCACATACACAATCCAAATCTTTTGCCCGCTCTTTGATTTGCTCGCCACTACTTTGGGCGCTTCAATTCCATTTCGAGACGCGGCCTTGGAAAGTTCTTTGGCGCGATTCTTGGCGCTGGTCTCCAAAATAAAACTTCCAGCTTGAATCACGAATGCGTCTGAATCAGCTTTCTTGCCGGCGTTTTTACCTGCAGGCTTTGCGTCTTTCTTATTGGAGGCGTCGGATGGTTTCGCGGGTTTGTCATCCACAACTTTCGCCGGCTTCGCTGGTTTGGCGGGCTTGTCATCCGCGGCCTTTGCGGGCTTCTTGGGCTTGGACACAGGCGGCGGACCGGAATCTTTTTCAAAGCCACTCGAAGGCGCGGCGGTGTTTGTGGCAATGGTGACGCTATTGACGGGCGCCGAATTATTTTGCGTGGCCAGCGAGTTTCCATTGATGCTCATGGTCGGCTCTGCCATGGACAATACTTTTCCAGCACGCGCCGGGTCTCTAGACGCCGCGGCCAAATCTTTAGCGCGCTTGGATGCCTCACCTGAAAGTTTTTCCGATGCCGCGTCGTAATAATTCGCCGCGTCGCTATAACGTTTCTGATGCACCATCAAATCGCCAAGCATCACTTTGCTTTCGCCGGCTGTCTGCGCGTCCATGCTTTGCTCTGAAATTTGAAAGCGCGTCTGCGCATCCGAATAATTTCCAAGTTGATACGCCGACAATCCCGCAAGAAACGCCGCTTGATCACGCACCGTTCCCGAAGTTTCATTCTGCACCACGCTGGCTTGCTCAAGTGATTGCTTCCAATTCTTAGATTCATAACTGGAGATGGCGCCATCAAGCCGATCAGGCTGCGCGCTTTGGCACGCCGTTGCATTGACAACCGCGATCAACGCCACGCAGCGAAGAATTGATCGACCCACGAAACACAGCCTGCGTGCGAGCGAATTTTGAGGGCGCGAAGTTTCAGCGCATGAAGCCAATGTGAAATGCAAGTTATCCAATTGAATTCCTTTCAAACAAGTTGAGGTCATTTCCGTTCAACCAATTCAGTCAAAGCAATTTCATTTGCGGTCCAGTTGGCGAATGCCAGGTCAGGCCGTTTGAGAAGCGCTTTCTCTTGGCGTACTGTATCGCCACAAATGAAACTGCTGCTTGATATTCAGCGCCAACTCCTGCGACATCCAACGCATGTTTTTGTGCAAGACGATCAACGCCAGTGGAAAGGTTTCACATTGCTTGTGGCCGCGTGGCATGTTGCGCGCGCCATAGAGCGCACCACCCAGCGCGAGCGAGTTGGAATCATGCTTCCCACAAGCGGCCTATTTCCCGTGGCGTTGTTGGCCACATGGATGTTGGGAAAGACCGCGGTTCCGCTGAATTATTTATTGTCGCGCGACGACTTGGAATATGTCTGCCGCGACGCGGGCATTGATTGCGTTGTGTCGGTCAAGCCCATGCTGGAATTCATTGGCGGTCCGACCGCGTCCATGAAGCCGCTCTTGATGGAGGACATCTCTTTCAAAGGGCTTCCGCCCGTGCGCCGCGCCAAGCGCCGTGGCGAAAATGAACTCGCCGTGCTTCTGTACACCAGCGGCACCAGTGGCAAGCCCAAGGGCGTCATGTTGAGCTGCGGAAATCTTGCCGCCAACATTGATCAAGTTGTGAACTGGGCTAGTTTCACGCGCAAAGATATTTTGCTTGGCGTGTTGCCGCAATTTCATTCCTTCGGTTTGACCGTTCTTACATTGTTGCCGTTGGCCATCGCCGCCAAAGCCGTCTACACGGCCAAGTTTGTTCCGCGGAAAATTCTTGATCTTGCAAAGCAACATCAAGCCACTGTGTTCATCGCCATTCCCTCCATGTATCACGCGCTGGCCGCGCAAAAGAGCGGCGGCAAAGAGCATTTTGCAACGTTGCGCTACGCCGTCAGTGGTGGCGAGCCGCTGCCGGCCAGCGTGGCCAACGAGTTCTTTGACAAGTTTGGCGTAAGAATTTCCGAAGGCTACGGTCTGACCGAAACCAGTCCCGTGACCAATTGGTGTTTGCCCGCGGAATATCGCGCGCGCAGCGTGGGCCGCGCGTTGCCGCGAGTGGAGCAATGGATTGTGGACGCGCACGGCAATCGCCTTCCCGCGAATCAAGATGGCGAGATTCGCATGCGCGGTCCAAACATCATGCAGGGCTACTGGAATCTGCCGCAGGAAACCGCGCAGGCCTTTGACGACAAAGGTTTTTTCCGCTCAGGCGACATGGGTCGCTTTGATGATGACGGCCACTTGTACATCACGGGCCGCATCAAGGAAATGTTGATCATTGCCGGCGAAAATGTTTTTCCGCGCGAGATTGAAGAGGCGCTGAATCGACATCCAAGCGTGAAGGCCAGCGCCGTGATTGGCGCCGCCGATGAAAGTCGTGGCGAAACCGCGCTTGCGTTTGTGGAATTGAACGAAGGTTTCACATTTGATGAAGCCGCGTTGCGCGCCCATTGCCGCGAACATATGGCGCAGTTCAAAGTTCCGCGCGCAATCCGCGCGCGCAAGGAGCTGCCGCGCAACGCCACTGGAAAAATCATGCGACGATTGTTGAGCCCCGACATGCCAAGTGAAATCTAAAGAATTTGCGGCGCCCATGACTTGCGCCCATGCCTGCAAGAGCGCGCAATGGACAAGCTTCAACACCGAAGCAACTCCGTTGAAACATGAAATTTTTTATTCAAGGACTTTGAATTTTCAAGCGCAACTTATTGGCACGGACCAGAGTTGAGCAAAACAATTCCCACATCGCCCGAATCCACTTGCCCAGATCCATCTAAATCTGTCGGGCAACCAGGACATGGGCCAGTGTCAAGAAGAACCATACCAATATCACCGCTGTCAACAGTTCCGCTGAAATCCAAATCTTCTGGGCAGCACGACTGTGCGTCAGAAATAGCCGTTATGTGAATGGTGGCAAATCCAGTTTCGCCTTGCAACGAAGCAATTCGAATGAAGTAGGACTCGCCGCATTCGGATGACAGGACAAGGCTGCTTCCATGAATTGGATTGCAGTACACGCTGTTGTCAGAGCACGCGCGCAACGCAAGGGCGCCACATGAGCCGGTGAAAATATCCATGCGTGTGTCGAATGAAACTCCGCAGGTGTCAATTTTATAATCGCGATGTGTTCCAGTAGGATTTTTCCAACGCAACCAAACATCTCCGCCAGTGGGGGCGGTATTGGCGGGGCACGAGAAGGCGGGCAAACTTGAAGTGGATCCCAACAATGAAACAGTGGTTGAGCCAGTTGAAATAACAATCGCGTTCGCGCACGCGTCATTGCTAGGCGTGGGCGCGCCGCAATCTTGGGCCGCCAAAATTGCGCATTCTTGATCCCATGAAGTTTCGCAGCAAGAGGCAATGGACGCGCAAACCAATGAGCAGCACGCTGGATTCACGCAACTTGGTGTTCCGTGAATTTCGGTGCAACTTCCAGTGGCGTTGGTACACGGCAAGGCGCAGGCCGCGGCAGTTTCAAGTTGGAACCAATACGCCCCGTTGTCGCATGTGAAGGCTTGGCTTGAAATAATTCCGTTGGTTCCAGGCGCAATCACCACCCAATATTTCGCTGGAGCGACGCAGTTCCAATCGCGACCGGTGTTGCAGGCCGCGGCGTTGGCCAAAACGAGCGCGCCGGGCAACGCGGTCTCTGTTGAGTTCACAGGCGTCAACGCGGCGAACACTGGGCGCACCGCGGAAAGCGAAATTGCGACTTTGACAAACCCATCATGATCCGTGTCGGCGTTGCGCAGGTCGATGGCGTAGACATCAACATCCACCACCGCCGTGCCCGTGTTGGTGGTGAATAATTTTCCGCACACTTTGGTCGTGGTCGGAGCTTGAACCGCCAACGTGATGGTTTGTGGGACGTTTGGAAGCGTCGCATCAGGGCGAATAAGTGGATCATTGGTGCGCGCTCCGCACGATTCAATTTCTTGAATCGCGCCGCTTGGGCACGTCAGCGTGCATGTGGAGTTGCAAAGATCTTGCGCCACTGACACGCACAATTCATCCCAAATCACATCGCAACAACTTGATAAGCCAGAGCACACCATTTCACAGCACGCTTTGTCAGAGCAACTGGAATTGCCATGGGGAACCAAACAACTTCCCGCGTTGGGGTCGCCGCATAATTTTGGTGGAGGAAGCACGCAGAGTTCTTGCGCATTGAAGGCGCAGTTGTAATCCCAACTTTGCATCGTGTCGCAACAGTATGGATAGATCTGGCAGACAAGCGCGCAGCACGTCGCGTCGGCGCAGGCGGCTTTCTGGTGGGAAATAAAACACGATCCCAAACCAGGGATTCCGCAAATTTCACATTGTTGATTCGCCATGTCCAAGCACGCCGCGTCCCAATTGGTTTCACAGCAACGTGGAATAAATGCGCAGACGTCGCCGCAACACATCATATTGACGCAACCTGGACCAGAGTGAGTTTCGCCGCATGGACCCAAACCGCATCCGGCTTGATCGGCCAGTGTCGTAGTGGCGCACAACACATTTAGCATGAGCAACGCAAATAAAGCCACGCACATTGTGCGCAACGTGGGTTTACAGGAAAGGGCGCAAGGCCTAGAGCGTGAGGTGTTTCTCATTGTGTGAATGGCAGTGTGTGAATGATTCCATCCACGAGACATAACGCGCTTGCAATACATTTGGACACTATAAGTCCGAATGACTGTGAATCAAAGTTCCTTAAATCTTGCGTGCGCCTTAGGAATCACAAGGACCGGCTGAAAGTAAAATGAGTCCAATATCCCCTGATGAGACTTCGCCGTCACCGTCAATATCGGCCGGCCCACCGAAAGACCCCATTTCAAGCAGGCACGCGCCAACATCCGCGCTATCGATTTCGCCAGAACCATCAAGATCGGCGGGACAAGCGCATGAAACTGTGGCTATTGAATTCAGGGAAAGAGTTATAAGCCCACCAGATCCCCAGCCACCAATTCGAATCAGGGCCGTGGCACCGCACGTCATTTGAAACTCTGCGCTTGCCCCAACTCCGTCGTAGGTGTCATCGCTGCAAGCCAGCAAGTCGCCGCCGCAATCGGAATACACCGCCAGACGCGAATCAAATGTTGGCCCAACACATGTGCTCGCTTGAAAAATGCCAGACGCGGTGGCGGTGAAACTAAACCAGACATCGTGGGTGAACGCCAATCCCGCGCCTTCATCGCAACTGTTCGGCAGCCACGTTGTCTCGGTGGTTGCGTTGGTGGTATCGGTGCACGTGTCGCCCACGCCAACAGGCAGCGCCATGTCGCAACGATCATTGACCACGGGCGTCAGCGTGCAAGGCGCAATGCTGGCTTGAATGGTGTAGCGCGAGCGTTCGTCTTGGCAGGAAATATTTTCAAATAGCAACGAGCGCACCACAACTCTGGTCACGCCCGCGGGCACGCACGCTTGCGTTATGGATGGGCAGCCGTCAACGCCCTCGGCCAATGTGGTTGGTGGACATTGATCATCCATAATGGCAACAGCAATAGGACCCTGCGTCCACATCTGAATGCTCAATAATTGCGGTGAATCAAGCGTGATTTCAAACCAATCCACATCGCGATTTGTTTCTGTTGACCACGCGCGCCCGCCCAATTTCAAATCTGGAATTAGCGCGCGTATATCCGGCACATTGTCGCAGGTATTTGCGGCAGCGCTTTCGCACATTGTCATTTCTTCCAGATCTGATGTGGGAATTTCGCAAGTGTCAACAGGGCGGCATGTCTCGCACAGAACACTGGCTTCCACGGCGCAGCGATCATCCCACGCCAAGGAACAACAAAATGGATCAAGTTGGCAGACCGTGTCATTGCACTGTTGATTCAGACAGCCTGTTCCGACATGGCTACTGCAACATGGTTCCGTTTGCGCTTGCGCGGGTGAAATGACCAGGCACCACGCCGCAACAACGGCGCACAGCGCGGTGACCCAGTGCGCCAACATGACGGGCCAGTGTCGCTGGAGCGCGCCGCGTGCCCATGAGCCTGCCCATGAGTTAGGACACAAGTATGCAAAGGGATTTGCGTTTGAATTCACAAAAAAAAATTGGTGTGCGTGGCGCCCAAGTGGGCATGCGATGTGGCGATTCATCGTGTGGCTCCATTTCTCCGCGAAGTGCGGTGAGTGCATCATGCGGGCTAGCCAAGTCACATTTGAAATTGCGGCCTTTTTTCCAGATGATTTTTAAAATAATCAAATTTGTAACCGCCTCACGCGTTCAAGCCCATAGAACGCCATTTTTTGTGTGGGTAAGTGGTGCATGAAGGCGCATCTTGCTACCGTTGTGGCTTCAGCGACCGCTGGTTGGTCGCATCGCACCCTGTGGAGTTCTCCTTATGCTTATTTCCGTTGGTTCCAAAGCGCCCGCCTTCGCATTGCCATGTCAGCCTGGTCAAGTGGTGGACTTGGCGACCGTGATTGGCCATGAAAAAGTGGTCTTGTTATTTTTTCCACTGGCCTTCAGTCCGGTGTGCACGCAAGAGATGTGCCACTTTCGCGACGCGTGGAGCAAACTATCCACCATGAATTGCAAAATATTCGGTGTCAGCGTGGACTCTCCATTTGTTGTGGCCAAGTTTCGCGAGATGGAAAATATTCCATTTCCGTTGCTGAGCGATTTCAACAAGGATGTCGCGCGCACCTACGGCGCATTGCATGAAGATTTAATGGGGCTCAAAGGCGTGGCCAAGCGCGCGGCGTTTGTAATTGACGCCAAGGGCGTTGTGCAATATGCATGGATTAGCGAGAACCCCGGCGTACAGGTGGAATTCTTGGCGATTGAAAAAACTGTTCAATCATGTTGATCCTGTGCCGACGCATTCTTCTGCTGGGTGTTTGCGCTAGCATGCTTGCGCCGCTTGAAAGTTGCGCAGGTGGGGGACCGCCTCCAGTCATGGCTATTCGACGCATTGCTAGCTTGGGACAAAAACCCCAAGCCGCCAACTCATCCATTGATCAAGGCGAAGTGTTGGATTTGGAAAATTCATTGGATAAATCAATTGTGGTGGGCGAGGAATTTAAAGTGGCGTTGGAATCCAACGCGGGTACGGGATACGAGTGGCAATGTCAGTTGAAGGAAAATGCAATTCTTCTGGTACAGACTCCGCCGGAAATATCGCCCGTGGATACGGGGGTTGTGGGCGGACGCGTGCGAACTATTTATGTTTTGCAGGGGAAAAGCCTTGGAAAGGTGAGTGTCTCATTTGTTCTGGTGCGTTCATGGGAAAAAAATGTCGCGCCATCAAAAATTGTAACGTTGACATTGACCGTGACAGAGACGCCACCCGAAACCAAATAAAGGCCGATGCGCATGGCAACCCGATTGCATTTCTGGCCAAGGACTATCGCGAAGTCATTTCATGTGGGTGCATTCTCCGCCACAGTGGCTGCGATGTGCATTTCAATTGGCGTGGTCGTAGCGGCGATTTCCACTGCGCATGCGCAAGAAATAAAGGCGTTGGAGAAAGCATCCCCCTTGACTGCAACTGCGCCAACACTCAAGCCAACAACACCCGCCGCGCCCGCAAGTATTCAGGTGTTCACCATAGACCTTGGCTGCGCCAGCGCGCGCAATGTCTTAAGCGATCAAGAGCGTCTGGCGCGCGCCACCAAAATTCTTGCAGATGTTCCAGCCGACATTATTTTTGTGGCGCATGGGGAATGTGTCGCGCCCGCGTTGGCGTCCGTCACGCATAAATCATGGATCCCGTTGCCAGCCGTGGCCACGGGAGCGGGGGTGATCACGTCTTGGGCGCAATCTCCCACCAAAGAAGGTGAACAGTGGAACGGTCTTGGCGTTCGTTTGGCGTCGCCCAATGGGCGCGAAGTGGTTGCGTTCGCCCTGGCATTTCCATTTGCGCCCTATCAGCCCTATCAACTTTCAGGCGTGCCCCATGATGAGCAACCGTTTTTAAATTCCGCCCAGGCCGCGCAAGCCAGCGCCAACACCACCCGCGGTTTGCAAAGTGAACACGTGGCCGTGGCTACGCGCGCGGCAAGCGCCGCCGGATATGCCGTGATTGCCGCCGGCATGGTGAACGAACCCAGCGCCAACGATTGGTGCGATCAAGCCGTTGCGGCTGAATTATGTCCAATGCGCGTGGCGTGGCCGTGCGTTGCGACTTTGGAACGCTCCGGATTGCGAGATGCGTTTCGCGCGCGCAATCCCGAGGTTGTCACATCGCCTGGCGCGACGTGGCCCACGATCATGATCAAGCGCGATCGATCCGACCGCGTTGATTTTATTTTCACCAACGCGCGCCTGCGCTGCGAAGCGATTGACATTTTGGGAGAAAGCGGAGCCCCAAGCGTGCGCAATCCCAAGCCGCTCGCGGGTGGTTTGCCAGGCGAGCACCGCGCGCTGCTTGGCCAGTTTCAATGGAGCACCGAAGCAACTTCCAAGTGATCTGAATCAATTGTAAAAATATTCCGTTACGGCGCGCCAGGCGATCACCTGCGCCACTATTGTGCGCAAGCCAAAAAGCGGGAGACGAGACTTGAACTCGCGACATGCAGCTTGGAAGGCTGCCGCTCTACCACTGAGCTACTCCCGCAGAGAGAGTGAAAGTGTACGGTCTTGTTGGAATTATGGCGCGTAACATTTTGCCGCCACATATTGCGGCACTGGCGCATGCGTGATCAACCTAAAACACTGGGCAAGATGGGGTACATCCAGCGAATTAACGTGTTGAGAAATTGCGCCAACACCAAATTCAGAATGACAATGGCCATGAAACTTGCCACAAAACTTGCGGTGGCCGCTTGCCCCACGCCAGCGGCGCCTGGGCGGCAATTGAAGCCCTTGTAGCAGGACACCAACCCAATCGCCGCGCCAAAGAACACGCTCTTGAACAAACCGCCGAAGGGCTCCCTCCACGACACAAATTGCGCCGTCCAGTACCAATAGTCAGGCCCACTCACGCCAAAAACTTTCACAGTCACCATCCACGCGCCCAGGCTTCCAAGCATGTTTGAATACATGGTCAATATTGGCGTCATGATGGTGCACGCCAGCACGCGCGGCACAACCAGTTGCTGTACCGGGTCCGCGGCCATGGCGCGCATGGCGTCCAGTTGCTCGGTCACGCGCATGGTTCCCAACTCCGCCGCCAGCGCGCAACCCAC
>CAIWNO010000266.1 GCA_903914045.1 uncultured bacterium
TGATCTTGGTGGCCGCCAACGACGCTGAAAGTTGGCGTTGGTACATGTGCAATCTTCGGACAGTTCTAGAAGCAAATGTCGATATGAGAAAAGACCGCCCGCTTTAATTTTAAAAGGAAACACATGCCTCCATTTCGCACCATCTGGTTCGCCTGCATCTCGCTCAGTTATTCCATTCTGCTTTTTGGAACCGCCATGTTGGGTTTCAAACTCACCACGCAAAATGAAACTGGCTGGGGACCAGCGATTTTGCCCATAATTCTGGCCATTTTAAGTTTGGCGCTCACCATCATGAGCCTTCTGATCAAGCGCAATTACACAGTTGGAATGGTGGGAATTCATCTTGCCATGATCATGCCTTTGGCGGGCGCGTTACTGCTGGGTATGCGCGCGTGGGATCTGTATCAAGTTGGTGAACAAGGCACGCAAGTCACGCTGGCTGGCATGATGGCCGTGACCAGCATCTATGTCTTTGTGACCATGATGCTAATTCGTCCCAAGAAGGAAGAGGCGCCAGCCACCATGGATAGCCAAGAGAAGACAACCGCTATTGGTCAGTGACGCGCGCTTGAAATAAATAACTTCACGCACTCAAGTAACGCGTCGCGTCGGGTCACGCAAACAACGCGCGCAGAAGCAACTGCGTCAATCCCGCCGCCACGCCAGCGGCAAGATCGTCTATGACAATGCCCGCGCCGCCGTGAAATTTCTGCAAGCCGCGGATTGGTGGCGGCTTGAGAATGTCGTACGCGCGGAACAAAAGAAACGCGCTGCCCGCGCTGATCAAGCCATGGTGCAACGACGCCATGCCGCCCGCTTCAAGCGCCGGAGTCCACACCAACACAAGCGCCACGGCCTGCCCCGCCACTTCATCAATCACAACATGGGATGGATCTTTTTTGCGAATCGCGCGCTCGGCGGCGTCGCCCCACATCAAGCACATCACGGTGGCCACAAACGCCACGCCCAACATGGTGGCCAACCACACGGAGTGGGACACTCCAAACCAAGCCAAAATCACCGCCAAAATCACTGGCGGCAAACTTCCCCATGTGCCCGACGCCGGCCACATGTGGCCAAGTCCGCACGCGGTCACTCCGCACCAACGCACTGCTCCCAATGAACGCAGCAACGCCGGCGCGCCAATTGAACTTCTTTTCTTCAACCAACTCATGGAGTCACCACATGATGAAACTGATTCACAACTTGTTTCATTGGGCGCCGCTTCCATTTGCATTTTTATTTCCAGGCGCGCGCAATAATGTCGCGGCGCGCCACAACGCCGGAATACCACTGAGCGCCGTCAACACCACCGCCATCCACAACACCACTTGATGTCCCACGCGGCAAAAATCGTAATTCATGATCCAAGTTTCACTGGCGGCGAACACGCACCACGGACCCGCCACGCTTTGCATCAACATCTTCGCCTTGCCAAATCGATCCGCTGGAAATGGCGTACCCAATCCCTCCAAAAATCCGCGCAAACTGGTCACCAACAATTCGCGCGCCACCATGACCACCACCATCCACGCCGCAATGCCGCTGCCAACAATTCGTAATTTTGGGTCTCCTATTGCAAGCCCCGGCGACGCCAAGAAAATAAAAGTTCCAAGGATTAAGACTTTGTCCACAAATGGGTCCATCACGCGGCCATACGCGGTGACCACATTCCAGCGCCGCGCCAACCAACCGTCCAGTACATCAGACAGCGCGGCAATGACAAAAATGCTGCATACCCACCAACCCAGCGCGCCACGCTCCATCAGCGGTGTGCGCCCAAGAAGTTCCAGCAGCGCAAGTGTGGCCACGGCAAGAAGCAACCTCACCGAGGTAATGGCGTTGGGTAAAACTTTCCACCACTGCGTATGCATGTAGGCAATGTAACCCACTCGCTGCAAGGGCGGCTGACTCGCTTTGGGGCAATGAAAATCTTGTAAATCCCATAGTCCAAATTCCGCCACGCGTGCACAACTATGTGATGTGAAAGCACATGCAACAATCGCAAAAAATGCGGCCTTTATGTACCGCACGTCGACCAAGGAAAAGACGAACCTAGAAAATGCACTCTACTGCTTGCGAGTCGACCATGCGGCGCATACTCTCCCTCGCTCACCGCAGGAAGGAGTCCTGCGAATCACTCCGCAACCATCCACGCACTGAACGCGAAACACCCGTCCCACACTCAATGCCACTTCTACCTTTCTACATCGCAAGCGCAGTCGCCGCAGTTGGACTGCTTTATATTTTGCGACCAAACAAACCCGCGCTTCGCCGCGGCGGCGCCGTGGTTGCGCTGGCTGGCGCTGGTCTATTTATAAGTGAGGCGTTGCGACTTGCGGGTCCGCCATCCGCTGGCGTTCCCATTGCGCTGCTCATTGCGCTGGTGGTCATTGGCTTGTACGCCGCGGTGCGCGTCATCACGCATCCGCGTCCCGTGTTTGCGGCGCTGTATTTCATTGTCACCGTAATTGCGTCCGCCGTCGTTTTCCTGCTGTTACAAGCGGAATTCATGGCATTTGCGCTCATCATTGTTTACGCCGGCGCCATCTTAATCACCTACATGTTTGTGCTGATGTTGGCGGATCAAGGTCCGCGCGACTCCATAGGCCACATTGATGATGACGGCGATTACGACCGCGTTCCGCGCGAGCCCATGGCCGCGGTATTGGTTGGATTTATTTTGTTGGGAACGTTGGCCGCAGTTGTGGAGCGCATTCCA
>CAIWNO010000267.1 GCA_903914045.1 uncultured bacterium
TCCATCGCCGTGTTTGGAATCAAACTCCAAAACCAACTTGTAAATTTTTTCAGCGGTGGCCAAGTCTCCTTGTTCATGCAGTTGTTTCGCCAACGTCATGGCCTCTGCAATCGGAACGCGCTTTGGCGGCAGATTATGTAATGAAGGCAGCGTAATCATGTTGCCTGTGCGCCTAGATATATTTTCCACATGGCTTGATACGCGTCCTCAAGATTGTGCGTAAAGCGCGGCACATTCATCAGCGATGAATTTTTCAAACGTTCACGCAGCCCCGCGCGCAGTGCCGTAAGCCGCGGCACATCGTTGGCCAACTTCACCGCAATATCCACATAGTCGTTGGTGTCACGCGCGATCAACTCCGGCAAACCCAAGTTGCTCATTTGACTCACGCCCACGCGACTGACATGGTTGCAGCCACTCAGCACCACCATTGGAACGCCCATCCACAACGCATCAAACGTGGTGGTTGTTCCGTTGTAGGGAAATGGATCAAGCGCAATGTCAATGGAGTTGTAGCGGTCCAAGTGGCTGGTTTGGTCGTTGTCCATAATCATGAAGTCCAGTTGCTCGGGACCAACGCCATTCTTGGCAAAGTGCGAAAGAATAAAAGTTTGCACATGCTTTGCAGCCATACTTTTATTTTTAAGCACCAAGCGAGATTGTGCAACGCGCTTAAGAATGTTCGCCCACACCGCGATGACTTGCGGCGTGGTCTTTGCAAAATTATTGAACGACCCGAATGTAACGCGCGCATTCTTGAGTAAGGGAAGCGGTCCAACATTCGGCGATTGCGCTGGCGCTTCAAAGCAAGAAAAACATTCTGGAAGACGCCATAGTTTTTCCGTATGCAAGCCATCGGCCGCGCCTTGCGGATCCGCAAACGCATCCGTGATGCGGTAATCCATAGTGCTTAGGCCGGTGGTGTTGGGATATCCAATCCAACTCACTTGCACGGGCGCGGGCTTCAACCCAAACATCGGCAAATTATTTGTGCCAGTGTGGCCAGCTAGGTCAACAAGTATGTCAATGCCATCGCGGCGAATGAGTTCAGCCACATCCGTGTCGGCGCGCTGGAAAATAAGGCGCCAATTGGGAACCAAACTCTTCATGTGCTTGGTGCGCTCATCAACAATGGAATGGTTGTAGTAGCAGAACAACTCAAACTTGCTTTGGTCATGCGCAGCCAAAATAGGTTCTATGAAATGTGCCACAGAGTGCTGCCTAAAATCCGCCGACACATACCCAACGCGAATTTTGCGTGTGGAATCCGTGGCCGTCGGCGATGGACGCGGCGCCATGGGCCGGTCATATCGCGCGCCAAAGTTTTTATGAGCGTTGAAAATTTTTTGCAAATCTGGTTGCGCCAAAAAATTCAGCGTGTACAAGTAATTACTCTCCGCCATTGTGTCGCTGGGGTCAATTGAAAGAGCCATTGCGAAACTTTCAACCGCCTCCTTCAGTTTTCCTTGTTGCTGATAAATGGTTCCAAGGTTGTTGTAGGGAATCGCATTCTGAAAATGCTTTTGCAATTGAATGCATTGCTTGCAGCATTCCGCCGCCTCATCCAACTCTCCAAATTGTTTCAGCACTTTGCCCAGATTGCCCCATGCGGCGGGTTGCGGATCAATCGCGATCGCGCAACGATACGCCTTGATGGACTCTTCAAGCGCGGAAACTTCGTCGCAAATAATTCCAAAATTAAAGTGATACTTGAATACCTTTGGATGTTTTTCAATGGCAAGTTTCAGCAAGGTGAACGCTTGCCTGGAATTTCCCATTTGATGAATCAGCACGCCAAGAAAAAATATGGCATCGCCGTGATTCGGGTCCACCGCAAGAATAAGTCGATAAATTTTTTCCGCGCCAGCCAGGTCACCATGTTGTTGTCGGTCCTGCGCAATCAACACGGCTTGGCCCACATGCACTTCTTGCGCGCGCAAGCCTTCCATGGCGGGTAGCAAAATCATTGGCGCGTTGCTTGCGGCGCCGGAAGCGCCCTTGGAACTTTGGCAACAATTTTTGGCTTTGCGCCCGCTGCCACAGGAACACGGGTCATTTCGTCCAACGGTGCTCATTGCGTGAAATACCTTTTGCTATGAGCCTGTTCAAAGACTCTCCATGACCACATTCAACACGACGCACCATCAATATATACAAGTCATCAGCGCTTGAACGCTCGCGCATTTCATGCCACCAAATCAAATTCGCGACGAAATTGTCCGCCTTTGATTTGGAAATTGCATCTACGATGCGCGCGCAATGACACCAGCGAATCAAATCACATCCACTTCCAACACGCCCATTCGTCTGCACCTTGGCGGCCACGACGTGAAAGAGGGGTGGACTCTTTTGAACGCGCAGCCA
>CAIWNO010000268.1 GCA_903914045.1 uncultured bacterium
CAATGACGATGACAACGACGGCGTTGTTGATTCCATGGATGCCTTCCCACTTGATGCCAGCGAATCTGTGGATACAGACCACGACGGCATTGGCGACAACGCAGATCAAGACGATGACGGCGACGGCACCGACGATGCGACCGACGGTTGCCCATTTGATGCGACCAAGTCCGCGCCTGGCCAATGCGGTTGCGGCGTGCCTGACATCGACACCGACGGCGACGGCGTTGCGGATTGCCTTGACAATTGCCCAGCGGTTGCGAATCCGTCTCAAACTGATTGCGACGGCAATGGAATCGGCGAAGCGTGCGAAACGTTCACCGACTGCAATGCAAACGGCATTCCTGATTCATGCGATCTTGCAAGCGGATTTGCGCAAGATTGCAACGGCAATGGCAAGCCAGATTCGTGCGATCTTGCAGTCAGCGGAAGTCCATATCCCGGAGCTGTGCAGTGGACTGTTGCAAGTGGCGGCAATGGGCATTGGTATAAGGGCGTGCTTGCAGAGGAGATCTTGAAGTGGAGCCAGGCTTTGGCTGCTTCTCAGGCTTTGGGTGGGTCCCTTGTTTCAATCGGTTCATCTTACGAAAGTGAATGGGTCTATTCGCATGTCTCCAATGATGTCACGCTCTGGAATTTTTGGGGACCATATATCGTCGGACCATGGATTGGCGCAAAGGGAAATGGTTCTACATGGAGTTGGGAAGACGGAACCCCATGGAGTTTTTCATCATGGGTTTCAGGTGAAGGCCCTCCAGGAGGAGACATTCAATTCGGCCATTACTACAACGGCCTTGGATCGGTACTCGTGCCAAAAAATACATGGGGCGACTACTATGATGTGGCGTTTCCGATCAGCTACATCGTCGAATGGTCAACCGGCCTCCCCACCGAATCCGACTGCAACGCCAACGGAATCCCAGACAGCTGTGAACTTGCCAACGGCGGCGACTGCAACAACAACGGTCTGCTTGACGCGTGCGAAACCGCAAATCACACCACACCCGACTGCAACAACAACGGCGTACCCGACAGTTGCGACATTGAAAGCAGATTTGCCCGTGATTGCAACTTGAACAACGTCCCAGATAGTTGCGACATTGCCGCGGGCGCGCTGGACGAAAACAGCGACGGCCGCATTGACTTGTGCAATTACGCCGTGGGTGATTTTGATTTAAGCAACGAAGTAGACCCCGCGGATCTTGGTTTCTTGCTGCTGTTCTACGGCGAAGAGAACCCGCCATTTGGCGACCTTGATGGCAGCGGCGTTTGCGACAGCGCAGATGTCGGATACCAACTGCTGAACTTTGGGCCACTGGAATAATCCTTCACAGAACAAGCACAACCACCCCGCTTCTTATTACACAATTCAAACCGCGCCTCGCAAGTGGCGCGGTTTTTATTTTATCTTTGCGCATAAAACAAAATAAAGAGCCTGCCACAAATCACGCCAGTTTAAAAATTGTCCCGCGCAATAAAAGCGGCCGCCACAAATAGCGCAAATCTGAAACTGTTTCGCGAAGTACATGCAAAGCCCCCAAGGTGCTCGTGGCTTTGCCTTTACGCCGCGCCCAACAAATCAAAACTGCAACTGAATTCCAATTTGACCGCCATAAATCTGCGTGTTGGTCATGGCCGCGCCATTAAAAGACACATACGCGGTCCATCCACTTTTTGTCGCCATTTGCAAACCCGCCTCAAATGTGGCGCCGTACTGATCATTCGGACCTGTACCGCCGCTGAACACCTGCGAAGAACTAAAACTGCTGGTGTAATTCTGCGACCAACTTCCAACAGGGACTTGCGCCATAAACGCCGCGCCCACATACGGCGTAATCACATCGTCGCCAACATTGAATGAATTCATAAGCCGTGTTCCAATACTTGGCTGCAACATTTGCGCAACTTGACTTGACACGGTCAAGTTCAAACTTCCCGCGCCACTTTCACTGTAGCCGCCATTTGTGTAATAGCCGTAATCCAAACTGATATACGGTTGCAACACCGTGCGCGCGCCCAAATTTAAATTCAATCCGCTTTCAGCGCCCACCATTGCGCCCCACGCGTCGCTTGTTGAAGTGGCCGATCGAATCAAGCCAGGCACATTCATGTTGCGCGTTTGATCGACATTGTTGTAGCCGCCCATTGCGTAACTTTCCACATACATGGCGCCGTCTGTAGGAACCCAACTTCCATAGACGCCAAAGTTCACGCCCAACAAGGTGTCCTGCGTGTTGCCCAATGTTGTTTGCGTAGTCATGCTGCCAGGAGTGAAACCCACGAATCCGCCCAACAAGATTCCGTTTTCAACACCCACGTCCATGCCCGCCATCAATCCGCCCATGGAGGCTGTGTAGCTGCCTTGTGAATACGATTGACTTGAAACATCTTCGTAAAATCCGTAGCCACGCGCCCACGCGCGCGCGCCATCAGTGTTTGTGGAACCATTTATGCCAGCGTTCACCGCGGCAGGTTCCGTCACGGCGGTACTTGCTTGCGCCAGAACATCGCGCGCATTTGTGCGCTCGCCAAAGCCGCTGAATTCATCAATGCTTGTTGGCGCGGCGAATGTGTCTTGACCATTCGCCAACGCCGCCGCGTTGCCAATGGCGCCACCGCGCATTTCCATTAAACGCATTTTGGCAATACTGCCCGCCTGCGTCATGGAATTAAAAGTTGTGTTGGGCAGCGCGTTGGGATTGGCTGGCGCGGCGGCGGTAACCATGGCGCCCGGCAATTGCGAGGCCTCCATAAGAAGCAGCGCGCTTGAAACATACATGGTGTCGGTGCTGGCGCCGGCAATGTTGCCAGTGAAGTTGAGTTGGTCAATCAATGCATTCAGTTGACTGTTGTCCACCACACCAATATTGGTATTGGTTGTTCCAGCAAACGCAACATTGGACTCTCCAGTAAAGCTGGCAAACACATGCGCGCCATCATTTGTAAGCGTCACAGAAAGACCGGCGCTGTCATTGTCCACACCAGTTGGATCGATAGCGTAATTTGTAGCGCGACCAGTGAGCGGATCAATCAGCGTGAGCGTGGCGCTTTTGAAAGCGCCCGCATCCACGGCGCTAGCAGCGATGAATGTGTAATCCAAAGTGAATCCGTTGACTGGCACCAACATGTCGTTGGTCACCGCAGGGTTGTACACCATTTGCAAGGCGACATTGGAAATGCCGTGAACCGTTCCGTCAACATTTAGAAAATCCGCGTCCGAGCCCGGAGCCACCACATGGGGAAACAGGCTTGAAATAAATCGTGAGCCGTCACCAAAGGTAGCGTCGTAAAGAACATGAATCTCACCGTGCACATTGGATGTTGAATCACCAGGCGAAATAATTCCTATAAACGCATTCGCACCCGCACCGCCAAGTTCTTTTATTTCTCCGTTACCAAGTAACGAAGCATTCACGCTTGAAGTAAGCACGGTTGCCTGGCTCAAATCAGCGTTGTTCATTAAATTCAAAGTAGCGCTTGAATTCAAAACAATGTTTTCAGTGAAGCCCGCGGCTACATCGCCATGCAGACCCAATGTTCCGCTGTTGACTTCAATAGACACATTCCCAATAAAATTATTCAATGCGGCTGGATCAGATTGCATATTCAGCGCGTCACCCGCGGCAATATTGAACACCGCATTCACATTGTCGATTGTCCACATACCGACGAACGTTTGAACCGCAGGACCAGAACCAAAGTTGACGGTCAACGCCGCCGACGCGCCAGGAATTGGCGGAACATTATTTTGAAATGTCAACGCCGTGCCAATGGCCGCCACGCTATTGACCGTTTGCGGTGATGCAGGCGTGACAACAACATCGGCAAACACATTGCCGCTGATCAATCCAACACAAGTAATAAGTGGCAGGTTGTTTTTCATAATAAAACTGCTACTTCAAATCATTCATTCAATTGCGGCGGAGGAATTCCATGTGAACTCTTTCAAAGCACATGACAACGTCATAGTAAACCACAGCACGCCTTTGCAGGTATTTCAAATCTAAAATTCCAGTTCCCAAAATCGCGCCATCGCATTTGATTACAATTCATGTGCCATGAAATGGAACACACTCTCGCAACTGTTGGCCGGCTTGACTTGTTTCATTTGCGCCGCAATTGCCAACGCAGGCGGCTCTTTGAGTTTCCAAAACTATTCACACGGCTGCTTAGACCAACAGGCGATCAGCAATACCACCACAACTATTTATCACGGCTCATCCGTTGAACCCGCGTTGGCGGTGAACCCAATCAATGCAAATAATATTGTCGCCGCATGGATGCAAGACCGTTGTTCAAACGGCTCCGCCTTGGAAATTGGCATTGCCTACAGCGCCGACGGCGGCCAACTATGGCGCAACACCATTATTCCATATCAAATTTGCATAGGCGGAATAAGCCAGCGCGCTGGCGATCCGTGGCTGAGTTATTCAGCTGATGGCAGCAAATTATATTTACTGGCCTGCGTTGCCAACGCCACCGCGGTTGCAGGCACAACCACTCAATCTGGAATTGTGGTGACAACTTCACTGAATAATGGAGCGACATGGAACGCGCCCTACTACTTGGATAAAAGCAGTTGGTACTTTCGCGAACCAACGGGGCTCTTTACCAATCTTGACAAGACCGCAATAACGGCGGATCCAAACAACGCGCTCAACGCCATCGGGGTGTACGCCGAGTTCAATCCAAGTTCTGGATATCACTCCACTGCCCAATCCAATATCACGCGCAATGGCGCAAATACTTGGACGGCATCAACGCTTGTGTATGACCCCTTTCCCGATCTCAACAACACAGGCCTGAGCAACGGAATTGAGAATGACAATTCCGTCAACAACAATCAGGTTGTCATATTGCCAAAAGCAAATCCGTCATATCCACTGTCTTGCACGGGCGATTGGCTGAATTTTGCGTGCCGCATATACGCAAAGCCTGGCGCCACGGATCAGCAATTCATGGACGATTGGTTTCCGCGCCAATATACATCTGTTGACTATGTCGCCGTGCATTCACAAGACCAAGGCCGCACATGGAATCCAACCGCAACAATTGTTGTTCCCGCATTTAATCCCTACGAGGTTTATACGGGCGGTTATACCTATGACGGCGCTGGAAATATAACTGGCGGCGTTGGCGGGTTGATGCGCAATGACCAAACTATTCCCTCGTACAACGCCAATCCACAAAATGGTTTTCTCTACGTCACGTATCAATCCGGCGCGTTTCAAGCCAGCAAGTTGCAACAAATTGGGCTGACCACTTCGCGCGA
>CAIWNO010000269.1 GCA_903914045.1 uncultured bacterium
CAAAGGCAAGAAATCAAAGGGCAAGCATAAAAAAGGCGCGAAGCACGGCAAGCACACAAAGCCGGCCTCGAAGTAAGTACACGTTCCACTACAAACTCAATCGCTCACCAGCGCTGGCGTAAACCGCCAGCGCTTTTTTTGTGCCAGAGCGTCCATAGTTGGTGAAAAATTCCAAGTCGAACTCTGTGAGGGAGTGAATACGCGCCATCATTCAGATTCAATATGTCACGCCCCGGCGCTTGGCATGGCGCGCTCAACAGCCTTGGGCGCCAACTTCTCAACCAATGCCAAAAGTTCCTTCAACTTCACGGGTTTGCTGATGTATTCCGTGGCGCCCGCCGCCAGACAACGTTCGCGGTCACCCGGCATGGCCAACGCGGTCAGCGCGATGATTGGAATGTCCTTCAGCGAAATGTCCGCGCAAATTTTCTTAATGGCAGTCAGCCCATCCATGACCGGCATCTGAATGTCCATTAAAATTAAATTGGGTTGCAACTGGCGCGCCAACGCCACAGCCACTTGCCCGTTGTACGCGTATTGCATGTTGTAGCCCTTGGCTTCTAAATATCCACCAACAGTTTGAATGTTGGCCATATTGTCCTCGGCCATAAGAATCATTGGACTGTTTTTTGCATGAGCGAAATTTCGCGTGAGCGATTGCCCCAACACTTTGTCCGTGTCGGCAACATCCACACTTATCTCGCTTGATGGCTGCAAAAATAACGCCAACTGTTCACGCGAAACTGGCTTGGTGAAATGCGCTGCCGCGCCAAGCGAGCGCGACTTCTCAGGCGCATCAACCACGGAAACAACAACCACAGGAATGTCGCGCGTGAGCGGATTTTCCTTCAACCGCGTCAACACCACCCAACCGCTGTCGTTAGGTAATTGAATGTCAAGCAAAATCACATCAGGCTGCTCACGCAACACTTCATCCACTGTTTGCTCGCCACGCGGATGCACAACACTGGTCAATCCGAGCGCGCAAAGATGACGCACCAACAAATCGGCCGCGGTGGGATCGTCTTCAATGAGCAACGCGCGCCGATACACACGCGCAGGCACCGTGTCTTTCACTTTCAAATTTCCAGGCTTCGCACCTGGAACGAGACCGTCAACAGGCGCATACATCGCCGACGAAAAGATAAACTTGCTACTGGTCTTGGACGCGGCCGCGTCAACCATGGGCAGCGTCACAATGAAACGGCTCCCCTTGCCAAGTTCGCTTTCAAGCGCCACGCTGCCGCCGTGCAATTCGACCAACTTTGCAACCAAAGCCAAACCAAGACCCGTGCCTTCTTGCGGCCGCGTTAAACCAGATTCAATTTGCGTGAATGCGCGAAATAATTTCGCGGTGTCTTCCAAGGCAATGCCAATACCCGTGTCCCACACGGTAAATCGCACCACATCCTCGCCCTTGGGCGCGATCACGCTTAACCCAATGTGACCGCCATCGGGCGTGAACTTGACGGCGTTGGTGAGCAAGTTCACAAGAATTTGTTTCAAGCGCCTCGGATCAACCGACAGTTGCGCGACATTGTCATCATGCTCAAAAGTCACGCCAATTTTCTTTTGCATGGCTTGCGTGCGCACAAACACCAGGCAACTTTCACAGAACTCGCTCACGTTCACTTGGGCCAAGTTCAACTCCAACTTGCCCGCCTCAATTTTTGACAAGTCAAGAATGTCGTTGATCAACGAAAGCAAGTGTTCGCCACTGCTGTGAATAGTGTCTAAGGATTGGCTTTGACGCGGCGTCAACGGCCCGTATGTTTGCTCACGCAACGCCTCGCTTAAACCAAGAATGGCGTTCAACGGCGTGCGCAACTCGTGGCTCATGTTTGCCAGAAATTCGCTCTTCAGGCGAGTGGCCTCCAGCTCAGCATTGGCCACGCTTAAAGCTGCATGCGTTTGCCGTAGATCAGCCTCCGCTAATTTGCGCTCGGTAATGTCGGCGCGAATGGCAATGAATTGCAGTGGTTTTCCATCGTCACCAAGAAATGGAACAATGGTTGTGTCCACCCAATAAATAGATCCATCTTTTGCGCAATTGCGTAGTTCGCCCTTCCAAATTTTGCCGCCGCTAATGGTCTGCCAAATTTCACGGATGAAACTTTTTGGGTGGTATCCAGAATTGATAATCCGGTGGTCCTTGCCAATCAACTCCTCGCGCGAGTATTTGGAAATGGCGCAGAACTTATCGTTGACATAGGTAATGCGTCCATGCGCATCGGTGGTGGCGACAATGGCGTGGGCGTCAAGCGCGGCTTTGAAATCAACAAGCGCCTTGCGGGTCTGCGACATCTGCGCCTCATGCAACTCGGCTTCTGATCGCTTGCGCGCAATTGCTTGCGCATTGGCGTTTGCAACATCGCCAGCATGATTGATTGGGTCAGTCATATGAATTCCGTTTTTCTGAACGCGGTCATTTCTTTGCGTTCGGGTTGGTACAAACACATTTCTAAAATCCAACCCCCAGAAATACGGCAATCCATGGACTACTGATTGAATGACAACTGTAACTGAAATATGTATGAACCGTGAATCAAAATGTCGATGGCTATCATTCCCCTAGGCTTGGGGGACTCAAGCGCATAATGATAAAACAATCCACATTCATGCCCAAACACCTCAACATTCTTCATGTCACTCAAAGCGCGGGCGTGGCGGGTGGCGGTGTGGCGAAATACATTTGGGACCTTCACGGCTGGCTTTGTGAAAATAATGCGGTCGCTGAAACTTCCACCTCCACTTTAAGTGCAACTTCTGGCGCAAGTACCGCCATGCAAAGCGCTATCACTTCGCGCGTGATTGCGTGCGACACCAGTGGCCACGCTGACCACACCAGTGCCACCATTCTTGCGCGCAAGTGGCCCGGGTTTCTGGGCCGCACTGATATTGCGCCGTGGCTGCAACAACTTGAAGTCAAACCAAACATCATCCACATTCACGGGCTTCGCTGCTATCACAACGCGCAAGCCGCTGCGTGGGCCGCGCGCAATAAAATTCCTGTGGTGGTCACTCCGCATGCGCAACTTATGCCGTTCACCATGGCGCGCAATGCGCTGCAAAAAAATATCTACGACACATTCGTCGAGCGGCCCCTGCTCGCGCGCGCCAACGTCGTGCATTTTGTCAGTCAAGTGGAGCGCCACGACAGCGCGTACGCAAATATCACCGCTAACAAATCTGTGGTTGTTCCCATTGGCATGAACCGCGCGCAGTGGGTCGACATCTCGCCGCAAATTATTAACACGCTTGATACCACAATCAACAACGCGCACAACAACACGCACCCGCTGATCGCGTTCTTTGGCTACCTGTCCTATCGCAAGGGCCTTGATCTTTTAATTGATGCCCTGCCCGCCATACTTGCGCGCCAACCAACCGCGCGTCTGGTGATTGCCGGCGGCGACACCGACAACATTTCGCATGAACTGCAACAACGCGCCAACACACTGGGCGTTTCAAACAACATCACGTGGCTGCCCAACATCACGCGTGCGCAAGCGCGCTGGTTGCTAAAACGCGCCGATTGTTTCGCTCTGCCGTCGCGCGCGGAAAGTTTTTCAATTGGCATTCTGGAGGCGCTCTCACTTGGAACTCCCGTGGTGGCTTCGCGTGAATCAACTTGGGACACACTGCAGCAGCAAGGCTTTGGTTTCAACTGCTCGCTCACGGCGCACTCCGTTGCGCAATGCATTTTGCAAGTGCTGGATACGGACCGCGCCACTCGCCAACAGCAACGCGCGTCCATTGCGGCGCGCATTCAGAGCGAGTTCACGTGGGACATTTGCGGCGCAAAGATGCTAAATCTTTATCAGCAACTTCTTGCGCAATAAGCACCCAGCCTGCGATCAGCAGGCCCACCAAACACGACAACACCGAATAAATCATCCAGGATTTAAACAGCGCGAATGACAGCATGAATGGAATG
>CAIWNO010000270.1 GCA_903914045.1 uncultured bacterium
CGACAGCGCCTCCGCCAACGCACTACTTCAAGACGCTCGCAAACGCGGTCGTAAAGTGCTGCATGAAGCCACGGTCGGCGCGGGCTTGCCGATTATTGACACGGTTGAAAAACTTATTGCTTCCGGTGATCGCATTTTGAACATTGTCGCTTGTCCATCTGGCACCATGGGATATTTATTTAGCGAACTAGGTCGCGGCAGAAAGTTTTCCGCCGCGCTTCGAAACGCAATGCAACTTGGCTACACAGAACCAGACCCGCGCGAGGATTTGTCTGGCCGCGATGTGGCGCGCAAAGGCTTAATCTTGGGTCGACTGATTGGCTATGTGGGCGAACTAACCGATGTGGCGATTGAAAGTTTGGTGCCGGCGAATTTGCGCGACGTTTCAATGGCGGATTTTGTTGAACAACTTGAGTCGCTTGATCAGGCGTGGAGTGAGCGAGTGCGCGCCGCGACAAGCAAGGGCGAAGTGCTGCGTTACTGCGCAAATATCACGCGCGCCAGCGTGAAAGTGGGACTTGTTGGAGTGCCCGTTGGAAGCTTGCTTGGCTCGCTCAGCGGAACGGATAATCAATTTGTGTTCACCACCGCGCGCTACCGTGACAATCCGTTGGTCATTTCAGGCCCTGGCGCAGGACTCGCCGTGACCGCTGCAGGTGTCTTGAATGATTTATTGCGCGTGGTGATTTCATGAGCGACAACACCAACAAGACAGGCATCACTATTGCGTGCGCCGCGTGCGGTGAGAAATTCAATGACCTCACTGCGCTTGCCACATGTTCCAAGTGTGGCGGCTTGCTAGATATCACGCCAGCCATGCCCGCTCTGTGCAGCGAAGAATTACAAAATCTTTTTGACGGCCGAGTCAGCGTTTCCGCCATGCGCGGATCCGCGGCGGGCCGTTCTGGCGTATGGAGATTTCGTGAACTTGTGCTGCCAATCAGTGACGCTGACATTGTTAGTCACCCAGAAGGCAACACGCCATTGCTAGAGCGACCCGTTATTTCCAAATTTGCGGGCATAAAAAATTTACTGCTCAAGCATGAAGGTTTCAATCCAACGGGCTCATTCAAAGATCGCGGCATGACGGTTGCGGTGACGCAAGCCAAGCGCTGCGGAGCCACAGCAATCGCATGCGCGTCCACTGGAAACACCAGTTCATCGCTTGCGGCGTACGGGGCGCAAGCAGGAATTCCGGCACTTGTCATGGTTCCTGCGGGTCGCATTTCCATGGGAAAACTCGCTCAAACCGTGGCCTATGGCGCGCGCACGCTTTTGGTGCGCGGCGACTTTGACGACTGCTTGCGCTTGGTGCGCGAGTCCAGCGAAAAGCTGGGCGTGTACTTGGCCAACTCGCTCAATCCATTTCGCATTGAAGGACAGAAGACAATCATGTTTGAATTGCTGCAGCAACTGGCGTGGCAATCGCCTGATTGGGTGGCACTACCCGCTGGAAATCTTGGCAACACATCCGCGTTTGGAAAAGCATTGCGCGAGGCGCAAGCACTTGGTTTGATCAAGCGCATTCCACGACTCTTGTCGGTGCAGGCCAGTGGCGCGGCGCCATTCGCTCATGACTTTGCTGACAACTTTACAAAGCGCACAAGTGTGCGCGCGGAAACAATCGCAACCGCAATCCGAATTGGCGATCCCGCTTCATGGGACCGCGCGGTGTCGGCTATTCGTTTTACCAATGGCGTGGTGACGTCGGTAAGCGACGAGCAAATTATGCAAGCCAAGCAAGTGATTGACGCAAGTGGTGTTGGGTGCGAACCCGCCAGCGCTGCAAGCGTGGCGGGTGTGCGCGAGTTGGTGGCGCGCGGAATTATCGCGCCGCATGAGCGCGTGGTCGCCATGCTCACCGGTCACATTCTGAAAGATCCTGAAAAATTGTTGAACACAAACGATGCGCACGGCCACGCCGCGGCAAACGCCCCCATTGAAATTGACGCCACGCTGTCCGCTGTTGAACGCGTGCTGCAAACCGCGACAAAAGATTGAAATTAGAGTGAATCTAAATACGACGCAGGTTCGCAACCAACACTTGCAACGAGCGAGATTTGATACTCGCGCATCAATGTGAACCAATGAAAATTTTTTCGGTTGTCGGCAATTTTTCATTTTCATCCTGAACGAAAAATTTACCTACCATGAGCCCGCCATACTGACACTATTTCTGTAACCATTATGAACCACACCGCACACATTCTTGGCGCTGGAGGAATTGGAATCGCCGCCGGCGTTTGCCTGGCGCGAGCTGGTTGGAATGTGACCATGGTTGATTCGAATGCTAAAAAAATAGAAGCGGGAAGGCGCAATGGAATGTCCGTGGATGGCCAAATAGAAACGCGCGCTAAGTTTGTTTTATTTCATGAATGGGCGCCACCAACCAACGAACTAATTCTGCTGTGCGTAAAAACGTTCGACAACGCATCTGTTCTTCAGCGCATAGCCAACATGGAACATGTTGTACCCATTCAAAACGGGTTCGACGCGCAACTTGAATTGCTTCACCACCCAGCCGAGGCCATCGCATCATTTGTTTCAGAATGCGATGCGGATCGACCTGCGACACGAATCACCCGCGCTGGCTCGCTGCATATTGGCGCTCGCCACGACATCAACGCCGCGCAACAAGAACGCATTGACACACTTGCAAACGCTTTGGCGCAAGGAAAATTATTTCCCGTTGAAAATGTGCCAAATATTCTGCCGTTTAAGGCGACAAAACTCATGTATAACGCGGCAATTTCCCCGCTTGCCGCCAGCGCTGGCGTGGACAACGCTCAATTGCTGATTGATCCGCTGGCGCAAAAAATGTTCTTTGGGCTGCTGCGCGAAAATTATTCCATTCTGAAAAACGCGGGCTTAGAAATGCAAACTATTGGTCCGTTTCATCCCGACACGGTCATGCGAATTTTGCGCACGCCAATGCTTCCAAAACTCATGGGCGTCTTTTTCCGGCCATCGCTGCGCGGAACCTATTGTTCAATGAGCCCGGACATGGGTAGTGGCCGCACCGAAGTTGACGCCTACAACGGTCACCTTATTCGTCTTGCTGGAAATTTCCCATGTCAAATCAATCGTGCTGTCGTTGCGATGTTGGAAAAAATTTCGCGCGAGCGGCTAACCCCATCGCACTCGAACCTGCGTGAACTTGCAGCCATGCTTCCACGCGGAGTCTTAGCGTGATTGAGATCGACGCATGCGCTCTGAAACTAGGTGTAAGTTTTCAAATCGATTTTCCTAAATATGTTGCGCACATCTTCTTAACGCGAATCAAATTGCGAGTTCTTCCATGATTCTTGTCACTGGTGGAGCAGGATTCATTGGCTCACATCTTGTGGATCAATTAACCCGCGACAACCAACACGTGCGCGTGCTTGAGCACCCCAACGCGAGCGTGGACCATTTGCCTTTGAACAAAATAGAGCTTATACGCGCCGATATTCGCGATTTATCCGCGGTCAACCAAGCCGTGCGTGGCTGTGATCAGGTGTACCACCTTGCGGCGGATCCAAACTTGTGGCGACGAAATCGCAGCGAGTTTGACGCCATTAATCATGTCGCGGCGGTGCATGTCATGCGCGCCGCACTTGATGCCGGCGCAAAGCGCGTGCTATATGTCAGCACCGAAAGCATTCTTACATCGGCCAAGAAAACTATTGGCGCCGTTGAGAACGCGCGCTTTCAAGAGCGGGACATGATTGGCCCCTACTGCTTAAGCAAGTTTCGCGCCGAGCGTGCCGCGTTTGAACTTGCTGCAACGGGCGCTCCGGTGATTGTGTGCAGCCCCACACTTCCAATTGGCCCAGGCGACAGAAATCAAACTCCGCCAACGCGTCTTGCGGTTGCGTTCTGCCGCGGGAAAATTCCGGCGTACTTGGATTGCGAATTCAACCTTATCGACGCGCGCGACGCTGCCGACGGCTTGATCCGCACCATGCAACGCGGCCGAATCAATGTGCGCTATTTAATAGGGGCGCACAACACCCGACTTGTGCATTGGCTTGAATTGCTCGCGCGCATCACCAACCGGCCCGCGCCGCGTAAAAAGGTTCCGTACGCCGTTGCGCTTGCCGCGGGTTGGTTCAGCGAATTGTGGGCCGACACCATTTCGCATCGCATGCCCATGGCCACCGTGACTGGTGTTCGCCTGACCAAACGCTCCATGTATTTTGATCCATCGACAAGTTTGAAAGAACTTGGATTGCA
>CAIWNO010000271.1 GCA_903914045.1 uncultured bacterium
GATTCTGGCAAACGCATTGATGTGCGAATTAGCGAGGCAATTGCGGGAGATCGCGTGGATTTGTACGCCTACGACGATCGCGGAGCGGATGTGGAAATTCCGCGCTTGTCGCATTTGTCGGCGCCGCGGCTTGAGGATCTTCCAACCGAGCCGCCTGAAATGGATGACGCGGGTCCAACTGATTCAAGCAAAGAAGATAAAGATAATTCACGCGGCCGTGGCCGTGGTCGTAGTCGTGGTCGTCGACGGGTTCTGCCCGCCGACGCCACAGCCATGCTTATGAGCGGCGCCTTTGATGATCTTCCAGAAGTGGTCGACGATGAGCCCGCTGTGATTGACGAAGTGCGCGCGCAAGAACTTGAAGAGGGCGAAGAGCCTGCCGATGCAGACAGCGATGCGCCGCGCGATGCGAATACTGAAGGTCGTTCACAACAACGCTTTGAACCGCGACGCGATCAACGCGGTCGTGGTGGTCAGGGTGGTGGCCGCGGTCAAGATCGCGGTCGTGGCGGTCAAGGTGGTGGTCGCGGTCAAGGTCGTCCGCAATCTTCTCAACCGCAGCGTTCGCCGTTGGCGTCCGCGGGTCGTCCAGATGGCGTGGCGCCAATCGAAGGCGAGCCTGTTGAAGGCGCGGCTCCAGTTGATCCAAACAATCCAACACCTGAAGCTACAAATCCAGATGGAAGTCCGCGCCGTCGTCGCGGTCGCCGTGGTGGCCGTGGTCGTCGCGGTGGTCAAATGGATGGCGCGCCTAATCAAAATGGTGGCAATTCATCGGTAAATACAGGCGAAAATACGGGTGGTCCATCCGATGGCCAATCGGGTTCATCCGAAGACGCCGCGCAGAATGGCGAAGGCGAAAATAATTCCAATCAGCCGCACGATCCCAACGCGCCAGCAGGTGATGAACCTCGCGGTCGCCGTCGACGACGTGGCCGCGGTGGTCAAGGCGGAGGTCGTGGTCGAGATCAAGGACCAAACCGCGAACCAATTATTTATCCAAACGCGTCGCAACGCGCCGCGGCGCAACAAGGTTTGAATCCACTTTCAAATCCTGGTTCATATTCCAATTCCCCAGCTCCATCAAATTCAAACGCACCTAGACAAACGCCAGCACCCGCTGCGCCAACAAATGCGTCCGGCAATGCGTCTGGCAATGTGTCAGGGAATGTCTCTGGCAATTCGGCGGCGGCGCAACCCGCGGCCGATGCGCAAAAGAAAACTGGTTTCTTGCGCAGCCTGTACGGCGCCGCTCGACGCGGTCTTGCGCCAGGCGCCGCCAAAGATGCGCAGCGGAAGGAGTAATTAGAAATGAACGCGACTCGACCTGTGCAACGGTTGATCGTGCTTGGTTCGACGGGCTCCATTGGTGTGAGCACGCTCGAAGTTGTTTCACATTTTGCGTCCATGCAGTCCGCAGACAATGCGCCACGATTTGAAATTGTGGGTCTTGCCGCGGGCAAAAACGCCGCCGAGCTTGCTAAGCAAGCGCGCAAATTTGCCGTAAAAAACCTTGCAATTCTAGATGCCCACGCGGCCTCGCAACTTGCGGGCTTTGACAAAGTGCACAGCGGTCCCGACGCCGCGCTGAAACTTATTCAAGACATCGCGCGCCCCGGCGACATTGTGGTGGCCGCAATGGTTGGCTTCGCGGGTCTAGCGCCCACACTTGCCGCCATTGAAATGGGTTGCACCATTGCGCTTGCAAACAAAGAAACATTGGTCGCAGCTGGCGCGCTTATGACAGCCGCCGCCAAACGAGCTGGAGTGACGTTGCTGCCAGTTGACAGCGAGCACAGCGGACTTGCTCAGTGCTTGCGCTCTGGCGCTCAAAAAGAAATCACGCGCGTTGTTCTTACAGCGAGCGGCGGACCATTTCGCACATGGAGCCACGAGCACACGTTCAACGCAACCGTTGAGCAAGCCCTGAATCATCCAACATGGAAGATGGGACCCAAGGTCACCATCGACAGCGCCACGCTTATGAACAAGGCGCTTGAAGTCATCGAAGCGCATTGGCTTTTTGATTTGCCAGCCAATCGCATTGACGCCATTGTGCATCCGCAAAGCATTGTGCACGCCATGATTGAATACGCCGACGGCAGCGTGATTGCGCAACTGTCTCCGCCAGACATGAA
>CAIWNO010000272.1 GCA_903914045.1 uncultured bacterium
GAGCAAGTCAAGCAGTGGGGTTTGGCTCCAGAGCCATCGTTGGAAAAATTGTCCGACACCATTCGCGCGCAAGATCCACAGTTGCAACTAGCCACGCGCCAGGCGGAGCAAAAACGACTTGACGCGTTGGCGACATTCTTGGCGAAACAAGTTGGAGAACCATCGCAGATAGCACAGAGCGTGTTGGTGGCCGCGCGTTGGCCAAAGGTAAAAAAACCAACAGTTGATCTCACCGATGAACTGATCGACCAGTGGCTTGTGCAATATCCAGATCAGCCAGATTTGCTGGAGTTGAAATTGCGTCGGCGTTTGAAAGAGCAACCAGTGGTTGATGGAATTGCCACAACATTGTTGGACGCATACGCCAAGGCGCGGCCCGTGGATCCGTATCCGCACCGCGTGTACGCGCGTGGGAATTTACTTTCTGGCGATCAACAAGCCGCGATCACGCACTTGAAGGCGCTTGATGCTCTGGAGGAGCAGGACCCAAGTTACGCGTTGGAATTGGCGCGTTTGTATCGACTGCAAAATGATCTGGCAGCCGCACGCACGTCGGTGGAGAAGGCCACGCGCATTAATCCGTTTGACGCGGCCACGCGGGAATTTGCCGCCACCTTGGCTATTGAAAATGGCGATTTGCAGCGCGCGCGCCTGCACTTGGCGGCGCTTAAAAAGTTGGAGCCAGATCAAAAACGCCACGCGCTTCGTTTGGAAAAGTTGGACGCCATGATTGCGGCGCAATCCGTGAAGACGCCGGCCGCGCCTTAATTCAAGGCATTGTTGCGCACGAACTTATTGCGCATGATCTATCTCGCCAGCGCAAGTGGCATTGCCCAAAGCTCGAGAATTTACTGTGACCAAGGCAAGTGATCCAAATCAACATTGCCGCCGCAGAAAATAATCGCCACGCTGCGCCACTTGCGTTCATGCGCTAGCGCGCGAAATGAATCGGACATAACCACCGCAACGCCAACCGCGGCGCTGGCTTCAATGGTGAGTTTGAGTTGCTCCCAGGAAAATCGCATGGCGCGCGCAATGGCGTCTTCTTCCACAATATCAATTTGGTCGACCAATGTTTGCACCACCGGAAACGTGAGCGAACCAAGCGCGCCACGAAGTCCGTCTGCAATGGTGAGTTGATTGGTGGAGGGCTGGCAAACACCTGTCGATTTGGAAAGCGCGGCATCATTAGCAATGGCTGGCTCCGCGCCAATAATGGTGATGTCCTTGCGCTGGCCTTTAGCCGCAATGGCAATCCCCGAAATTAAACCGCCGCCGCCAACTGGAACAATGATCGCGTCAACATCCTCGAGATCCTCAAGAATTTCAAGCGCCATGGTGCCTTGGCCCGCGATCACATCGACATGGTTGTATGGCGGAATGATTGTGGCGCCATTGTGCGCAACAATATTCGCCAACATATTCTCGCGCGCGGCAAGAGTTGGTTCGCACAACGTAATGTGCGCGCCAAACCTTTCAACCGCCGCAATTTTTGCGCGCGGCGCGTTGTGCGGCATGACAACGTGGCATGGAAATGTTCGCTCGCGCGCCGCGTACGCCAACGCTTGTCCATGATTTCCGCTGGAGTGCGTGGCCACGCCGGTCGCTTTGGTGGATTCCGGCAATCGACTGACCGCGTGCGCGGCGCCGCGGTATTTAAAACTTCCAGTGCGCTGAAACAATTCGCACTTGGCAAACACGCGAACTCCAGCGATGTGTGACAACGCGTCCATTTCAAGACACGGCGTCCGCACCGCGCGCCCATGAATTCGCGCGGCGGCGGCCTGCACATCGGCAAGCGTGATTGGCAAACTATTCATCGGGCGCAGGGTAACCTGCATTCATGGGAACACGCCTAGACACAATCACGCGTTTGCATGAGCACCGTCACTGGGTTCGCAACAAGTTGTTGACCGCGTCGCGCGGCTTGACAACCGATGGCTTGCGAAAATCTTTTGAAATGGGAGTTGGAAGCGTGCTGGGAACGTTCGTGCATTTGTATGGCGCGGAAACTGTGTGGATCAACGTTCTCGAAAATAAAAATCAGTCCGCCGCGTTTCCAACGCTGGAAAATTTTGCCAACTTGGAGGCGCTTGAGCGTGATTGGGAATTGCTTGATCAGCGCTGGTCCGCGTGGCTTTCCAACGTGAAGGAAGAGGAGTTGGATCATGTGGCCGAGCGCATTCGCGAGGGCAAGTCGTTCCTCACCACCGTCATGGACGTGCTGATTCATGTGGCAACGCACCAGCATTATCATGCCGCGCAAATTGTGAACATGTTGCGTCATTTGGGCGTGAAGCCGCCGCCAGCCTGTGATTTTATTGTCATGGCGCGCGAGAATTTTCTTGACGAAAAAAAATAAAAGTGTGACTATGATAAATGCTTCGCCGCTCGGGGCGCGGATTCCATCGTGGAGTTCGCTGAGAAGTACCCGCGGAACCTGAACCGATTCGTATCGGCGTAGGGAAGTGGCGCTGTTTGCGAACCGTTCATAGCGGCTCGCCTTGTCAGAAAGTACGCCATGAACAATACAACGTCTCAAGAAAAAAATAGCGGCTCGGTCGCGCAAACATCTTCATTTGAAATTGGCCGCGCGCAGGAGCGCTTGCGCAATGAACCGCTGCCACTGCACGGCGCGGCAAATCCTTCAACGCTGGCGCAAGGCACAACGCCTGGTTCCTTCGCGCGCAAGTCCGACATTGGCGGACCGCTTGCATTTTCAAGTCCCGACACGCCGGGCATGCCGCTTCCATCCACCAAGACCGCGTGGGATTTTCTTCCCACTGGCTGGAACATTGTCGCCGCGACAAATCATCAACGTGGTTGCGCTGGACATTTGCACACGCACATTGCGCAGTGGATTTGCGCGCAGCCGCCCGCCGGCTTTGAGCCCATCACGCAACTTGAGTTCGCGCGTCTTGGCGTGATCACAAAGGAAATGCGCCGCGTTGCAGAGCGCGAGCACCATCTCACGCCAGAGCAAGTGCGCGATGAAATCGCCGCCGGTCGCATGGTGATTCCGGCCAACCGCGTGCACTTGGGCTATCAACTTGATCCCATGGCGATCGGTCGCGCCTCCAAAACAAAAATCAACGCCAACATGGGCGCAAGTCCAATTAGTTCCGGCACCGACGAAGAGGTCGAAAAATTAAAGTGGGCGCAGAAGTGGGGCGCCGACACCGTGATGGATCTTTCAACTGGCGGCGATCTTGACGCGTGCCGCGACGCGCTGATTCGCAATAGCCAAGTGCCCATTGGAACCGTTCCGATTTATTCCATGATCATCGGCCGCAAACTTGATGACTTGAACGAGGCCGTGATTCTGGAAACGCTGGAGCACCAAGCCAAGCAAGGCGTGGATTACTTCACCATTCACGCCGGCGTTCTGAAGGAGCACTTGCCGCTGATTAAAAATCGTTTGATTGGCATTGTGAGTCGCGGTGGAAGTTTGCTGGCCAAGTGGATGTTGATTCACAACCGGCAAAATATTATGTACGAATGTTGGGAAAGTATTTGTGCCGTCATGCGACGTTACGACGTGACATTTTCCATTGGCGATGGCTTGCGTCCCGGCGGTCTTGCCGACGCGACCGACGCCGCGCAACTTGCGGAGCTTGCGGCCATTGGCGAACTCACCGAGCGCGCGTGGCGTCAAGGCGTGCAAGTCATGGTGGAGGGTCCCGGCCATGTTCCGCTTGATCAAATTGAATACAACATGAAATTGCAGCGGCGCATTTGCCACGGCGCGCCGTTCTATGTGCTTGGGCCGCTGGTCACGGATATTTTTCCTGGCTACGACCACATTACAAGTTGCATTGGCGCCACAAGCGCGGGCTATCACGGCGCCAGCATGTTGTGTTACGTCACGCCCAAGGAGCATTTGGGTTTGCCCAAGAAGGACGATGTGAAGCAAGGTTGCATCGCGTACAAAATTGCGGCGCACGCGGCCGATGTCGCGCTTGGAATTCCAGGCACGCGCGATCGCGACGATGAACTGACCAAGGCGCGCGCCGCGTTGAACTGGCAGAAACATTTTGAGTTGTCATTTGATCCCGACACTGCCCGCGCCTATCACGACGAGGACCTGGATGTGGACACTGATTTCTGCGCCATGTGCGGACATGATTGGTGCAGCGTGCGCATAAGCAAAGAAATTCAGGAGTTTGCCAGCGGCAAGAGCGAGGAGTATCGACGCGATAAACCCGTGCTCAGCGCGGCGCTGACGCCAGAGCA
>CAIWNO010000273.1 GCA_903914045.1 uncultured bacterium
ACAATTTCAGACGCCGCCAACGGCTCCTACAACTCCGATTCCATTCAAGTGCTTGAGGGGCTTGACGCTATTCGCAAGCGACCTGGCATGTATGTAGGCGGCACGGGCTTGGAAGGCTTGCACCATTTGGTGTACGAGTGCGTGGACAACGCGATCGATGAGGCCATGGCTGGCTACGCAAGCAATGTCACCGTTCTGCTGAGCGTGGACGGCAGTTGCACTGTTGGCGATGACGGCCGCGGCATGCCCGTGGACGCGATGAAGCATGAGAATCCCGCGATCAATGGCCGGCCCGCGGTGGAAGTGATTTTGACGGAGGTTCATGCGGGCGGAAAGTTTGACAGCGGCGCGTATAAAGTTTCTGGCGGCTTGCACGGCGTGGGCGTGAAGTGCGTGAACGCGTTGAGCGAGTGGACGGAAGTTGAAGTGTCCAAAGAGACTGGTTTGTACAAAATTACTTTTGCGCGCGGCGAATTGGCTGAGCCGCTGCATGTGGTTGAGAAGCGAACGGGTGGCAGCACGGGCACGCGTATTTCATTCAAGCCCGATCCAACTATTTTTCCTGACACCACATTGCGCTACGAACTTTTGCAACATCGCCTGCGCGAGTTGGCGTTTCTAAATCCAGGCGTGCACATTCGCCTGATCGACGAGCGCGTGGACGCGCAGGGCCAGCAACGCGATGAAACATTTCACGATGGAACAGGCATTGGTGGATATGTGAAGTTCATCAACACCAGCAAGACCACCATGAGTTCGGTAATGGTGGTGCGCCGCGAGGACGCGGAAAGTGGAATGAGCTGCGAGTTGGCGCTGCAATACACCGACGGAATTCCCGAGATTTTGCTGGCATTTGGCAACAATATTCCAAACCGCGATGGCGGCACGCATGTCACGGCGTTTCGCAAATCGCTGACCACCGTGATCAATAATTATGGTCGGCGCATGGGCTTGTTCAAGGAAAAAGATTTCATTCCAACCGGCGAGGATTTGCGCGAAGGTTTGACGGCCGTGGTCAGCGTGAAGTTGCCCAATCCAACGTTCAACAATCAGACCAAGGAAAAATTGTTGAATCCAGAAGTGGAAACTTTTGTCAGCGCCGCGGTGACGGAGCAACTTGGCGCGTGGTTGGAAGAGAATCCCGCTGAAGCCAAGGTGATTGTGAACCGCGCGAAGTTGGCGGCCGAGGCGCGTGAGGCGGCGCGTAAGGCGCGTGATTTAATCAAACGCAAAGGCGCGCTTGATTCTGGCGGCATGCCGCACAAGTTGTCCGATTGCTCAAGCAACGACGTGGAGCGCACCGAGTTGTTTATTGTTGAAGGTGACTCCGCCGGTGGAAGCGCCAAGGGTGGGCGCGACCATGTGTTGCAGGCCATTTTGCCGCTGCGTGGAAAGTTGTTGAATGTGGAGAAGGCGCGCTTGGACAAGGTGTTGGGCTTTGAGGAAATTCGCACGCTGATTCAAGCCCTGCAATGCGGCATTCGCGAGGACTTTGACGCGTCTAAAATTCGCTACGGTCGCATCATCATCATGACGGACGCCGATGTGGACGGAAGCCATATTCGCACGCTTTTGCTGACGTTTTTCTTCCG
>CAIWNO010000274.1 GCA_903914045.1 uncultured bacterium
CCAGCCAATCGCATTGACGCCATTGTGCATCCGCAAAGCATTGTGCACGCCATGATTGAATACGCCGACGGCAGCGTGATTGCGCAACTGTCTCCGCCAGACATGAAGCTGCCCATTCAAGCGGCGCTGTGCTGGCCCGAACGCTTTCCTGGTGTGGCCAAAAAATTAGATTGGAACACGCTAAAAACACTTGATTTTGCCCCAATTGATCACGAACGCTTTCCCGCCATTGAATTGGCCAAGCATGTGATTGAACACGGCGGCAGCGCCGGCGCCACGCTGAACGCGGCTAATGAAATTGCGGTCGAGGCATTTATGAATCAGCAGATTCGCTTTGGCGACATCGCACGCATTGTCAAGGAAACGCTTCACGCGCTGCCCACGCATGTAATCACAACCCTAAGCGACGTGGAGGCCGCGGATCAGAATGCCCGCCGCCACGCGCGCACTCTCATCACGCACAACACAATTCATTCACCACAACCAGCGGGCACTCAGCCGCTTTAATTTTCACTCGCCATAGATCGCCAAGAAAGGCGGAACATTTACACAGTGGAAATTCTCAACAACACATCCAACATCGCGCTCATTGTGATTGGCTTTGGTCTTCTGATTGCCATTCATGAGTTTGGACATTTCATCGCGGCGCGTTGGGCGGGCATTCGCGTTGAATCATTCGCCGTGGGAATGGGTCCAACTGTCATCGCGTATCGACGCGGCCTTGGCGTTCGCTTTGGCAGCACCGCGCCAGATATCAAAACCCGCTACGGTGCGGAGCCAGAAAAAATCCCAACAGCCGAACTGCACGCGGACGGTGTTGGCGAAACTGAATATTCACTGCGCCTGCTTCCCATTGGCGGCTTTGTGCGCATGAAGGGCCAAGAGGATATTGACCCAAGCAACACCAGCGACGCCATTGACGGTTATGGCAGTAAACCCGTGTGGAAACGCATGATTGTGGTCAGCGCTGGCGTGATTTTGAACATCATCACAGCTGGCATTTTGTTTGTAGTCGCCTTTCTCATTGGCGTTCGATTTGAAGCGCCCATGATTGGCGCGGTGCGCTCGGGCAGTCCGGCGTTCACCGCGCGCAATCTTGACGGCGGTCCAAACGGATTAATGTCTGGAGACCAAATTGATTCCATCAACGGCGATCCAATGACCACATTCGCCGACATTCAAATTGGAGCGGCCATGAGCCACCCAGATGAACCCGTGCTTCTTCAGGTGACGCGCGTAGGCGTAGCAACTCCGCTGCGCTTTGAAGTGTCCCCAATCAAGGACGCAACAAGTCGATTGCGCTCCTTTGGTGTCACCCCCGCGCGCAATGGTATTTTGACTGATCAAAAAGACATAGCGCCAATGGTAGAAAGTTTATTAATCAAATCAGGTCTGAGCGCCGCGGGCGTGAAGCCTGGCGCAACGCTGACTGCGGTCAATGGCGTGGCGATTGCAAACGCAGAGTCACTGGATCTTGCGTTTGAAAAATCAAATGGCAAACCAGTTTCAACAACATGGTTGCTGACTTCGCATTCTGAAAATGATGAAATCACTGACGTAACTCCATCCACAACATCGCCCGCGCAGAAAGCATTGCCTGTTGTCAGCGCGCCACTGTATCCCGAACCAAAGTTTGAAGATCTTTTTTCCTCCGACGCAAAGGCTGTTGACGAATACAACCTTGGCTTGATTGGATTTACGCCGCTAGTCCATATTGATTCCGTGCAAAAAACCAGCCAAAATCAAGGCATTTTACAGTCCGGAGACATTGTCCTTGCTATCGCAGATCGCAACGGACCGCGGTTTGGTGAATTCCGTTGGATCATTCAAACCTACGCAAACCATTCCGTGCAACTAAAAATTCTTCGCGCTGGCGAAACACTTTCCGTCAACGCCCGCGTGGATCGTCAAGGCCACCTTGATGTTCTTGTGAATCCGGCGTGGAGCCTGTTAACAAGTGCGCGCGTGATTGACCGCGTGTTGGAAAATCCGCAGGATCCCAAAGCTCTGCAAACCGTCGCAACACCAATCGCGTCGCTTGAACTTCGGCCACTGACAAAAATAATTTCTATCAACGATGTTGCGCTTACGGATTGGGCATCCTTCCGTGAAGCGCTCCGAAGCACCACCGCTGATGCGTTTGCAAAAAACACATCAGCCACACTCAATATCTCGTTTCAAAATATCGAGACCAATTCACCGGTGAAGTCAGCCGTGATCACTTTGAGCGCCGCCGAAATAAACGTTATACAAAAATTAGGCTGGTCCAGTCCGCTGCCAAGTGATTTGTTCGAACCAAAAATGATCACGCGAAGCGCGCACGGCAATCCCGTTCTTGCCGCAACAATGGGCTTCACCGAAACCAAGAAACTTTCAATCCTCACTTGGCTCACGCTTGATCGCCTGGCCCGCGGCACCGTGGGCGTGGAACAACTGCGCGGACCCGTTGGAATTGTGCAGGTTGGCACCCGCGTGGCCGACCGCGGAATGACCTATTTACTGTTCTTTTTAGCCATGATCAGCGTAAATCTGGCGGTGCTCAATTTCCTGCCGCTGCCTATTGTGGATGGCGGATTGTTTTTATTCCTGCTGTACGAAGGCTGCTTTCGTCGTCCACCAAGCGTGCGCTTTCAGAACGCCGCGACATTGGTTGGGCTTGCCTTCCTTGGCAGTTTATTTGTGGTCACGTTTTATAACGATGTGGTTCGCCTCTTCACTGGCGGATAAATGTCCGCGCATTCATAATGGAGCACAGTACATAAATGGTCACACTTATCACCGGCGCTGGTTCAGGAATTGGTCGCGCGTGCGCCGTCATGTTGTCCCAGCGCAAGCACCAACTTGTCTTGGTGGGTCGCACTGAAAATAAACTCGCCGACGCCGCCGACGAAATTCGCGCCATTGGATCCGGCGACGTCATGATTACCCGCGCCGATGTTTCAGACCCCGAGCAAGCCAAGTCCGTCATTGATCAAACCATCGAGCGCTTTGGCCGCATCGACAATCTTCTCAACATCGCCGGCGTTGCTCCCAGCGCGCCCATTGACAAGACCACCAAAGATTTATTCACCGAGGTCTTCGCCACCAATATATTCGGCGCGGGATATCTCATCGCCGCTTGTTGGCCGCATTTTCGCGCGCAAAAAGGCGGCTGTATTGTGAATGTTGGAACGCTTGGTTCCTCCGATCCATTCCCAGGATTTTTTGTCTACGCCGCCAGCAAATCCGCGCTTGATTCACTGACCCGCAGCGCCGAGCGTGAGGGCCGCGCCCTGGGCGTGCGCGCATTCAGCGTGAATTTGGGCTGCGTTGAAACACCCCTACTGCGCTCCAACTTCAACGAGAAAATGGTGCCGCCACATAAAACCATTTCACCAGAAACAGTAGCGGCCACAATTACCGACTGCATTGAAGGCAAGCGCGCCGACGACCACGGCAAAATAATTTTAATGCCCAGTCCCTAAAGCAAGCCCGTAAAGCCAGCCCATAAAGCCACTCGCCCACGCGCCAATCCACTCGTTGGCGCGAGTTGCTTGCCTGTGATATTTAAAATCAATTCACTGTTTATAACGCCAACACACATGCGGATATAGAAGAAGATCACCGCCGCCGACCCGCGTCGCGGTCCATGTCGCGCTTCATTTCCTTCTCGCGAATCGCGGCGCGCTTATCGGCTTTCTTGCGACCAACCGCCACGCCGACCAGCAACTTGGCCACGCCATTCTTGAAATACACCTTCAACGGCACCAATGAAGAACCCTTAGCCTTCATGGCAAAAGCCAACTTCTTAATCTCGCTCTTGTGCGCCAAAAGCCGCCTGGTTCGAACCGGTTCATGCTGCCTGTCCTTGCCCGCCGGCGGATATTCCGCCACATGAACCCCATGCAATTCCAACTGTGGCGGCGACTCGCGGGCCATCACCCACCCCTCAGCAAGACTTATCTGACCCGTGCGAATGCTCTTGACCTCCGACCCCTTCAGAACCATGCCGCACTCAAAAGTCTCGCCAATCACAAAATCATGGCGCGCCTTGCGGTTCTCAATCTCGGGCTCACGGGTGTCTTTTGTCACTATTTTGGCTCAAATTCGCTCATATACATGCATTTGAAAGTTCTTCACACATCGGCCTTCACACAGTATGAAAGCCGCAAGCAACTTGCAGAATAGGGCAAGCCCACCCGTACGCACTTTTTCAGCCCAATGTCCTTGCAAATTATTGCGCAAAATCAAAGTATTTCAAACTTTCCCCTTGCCTCACAAGCCAATGCGTGACATTAATAAACAAAGTGTCCGGGCACTGACTGTTGTTGAATTTCTAGCCACATGCCTGTCCCCATAAAGACTCCTATCTAAAGAAAGTTCATGAAAATGATTTCAATCAAATTGTCTGTTATC
>CAIWNO010000275.1 GCA_903914045.1 uncultured bacterium
GCGCCGCTGGCGATAAACTTCAGGCCGCTGCGGAAAATGGCCTCGGCAAGAACGGTGGCGGTGGTTGTTCCGTCGCCGGCGTCATCGCTGGTCTTGCTTGCGGCTTCCTTCACAAGCTTGGCGCCCATGTTTTCGGCTTTGTTCGAAAGTTCAATTTCTTCGGCAACACTGACGCCGTCCTTGGTCACGGTTGGACCGCCCCAACTTTTATCCAACACCGCATTGCGTCCGCGTGGACCAAGCGTGCTCTTCACGGCGGCGGCCAGTTTTTCTACACCAGCTAAAAGTGATTTGCGGGCTTCAATATCGAAGGAGAGTTGCTTGACGGACATTGTATTTTTTCTCCGTGAGAGTTTGGAAAGTTGGTGAAAGTGTCTTAATGCTCATATTCCCCAAAAATGGGGGAGCCCTTGTGTAGATACAAATGGGATGCCAAAGCACTTCAGATAGGCTGTTGGGGCACAAATGACAGCGAATATGTACTTAAGTATTTGTAAATTATGCGTTTAAGTGAAAAAACAGCGGACTTTCAGGCCCGTGGCAATGTCAAAAAAACGGCCAAATGGCTGCAAATAAACCAACCCTGCATTATGAATTGGGCTCATTGCCGCACTTGGTCTAGCCAATCTGCCAACCTGACAGCACTAGAGCGCGGACAGGGTGGTTGTGGCCAAGCCAAGCCTGGTCAATTTCAATTTTTTTGCTTGAAATTGGATGCTTCAAACTTGGCGCCTTAAAGTTTGCGCTTCAAAGTTCGCGCCTCAAAGTTCGCGCTTTAAAGTTCACGCCTCAAAATTCACGCCTCAAATTTCATGGGCGGCAACAGCAAACTTCTTGCGATCCACCAAGCGTTTGCCACCAAATAGGCGAAGCCGAAAATGAGCACGGCGCTTTCAACCGCCACCAAACTGTCAGACAAGATGGCGGCCATCTCCCAGCCCAGTTTGTGCAGCAGAACAGGTGACGCGAATGCGCCAAGGGCGACCAATCCCAAAGTGTAAATAAGCAAGTTTATATTTTGGCGCGCGGCTCCAGCTTCACGAAACGCTTGCGAGCGCCGTCCGCACACTACCAACACTCTTCTATAACTAATCATCACCATGGCAAAGGCTGGCAGTTGCAAAGCTGGGGCTGATATTTTAAGCCAGTCCATGCTCCATTGTTGCGATTGAAATTGAATGGTGCCCACAATAATTGCAATCAGCGTTGCCACCCACAACAACAATCCACAATGAAGCCACGCGCGCCACTTACGCATTTCCGCGCGCAACGCCACTTCGCTTGCAAGCAAACCAACGCAAAGCATTCCCCACGCGCCGGCCACCAACACGCACGACGCCGCCCATCCAAAAAACCTAATTTGCCCCGCAATGTTGCTGGATTGTCCTGACATGGAATCAATGAACGCAATCAACGGTCCCGCGGTTTGTAAAACCGTGGCAAGCATGCAAGCCAAGGGAATGGCCACTAAGAATGTCGCCACGCGCGCGGGCCGTTGCAGCGCCACCAGCGCGCGAATTTTTAAATCCGAATTGCTCGCCAGCGTTGTGGCCACGGCAAGTCCGCATTCGGGACACACATCAAAAAGATCACGCCCGTGCAAATCATATTTGCAACGATCGCAGCGAACATGGGATGCAAGCGTGGGCATGAAGTTGAAAGTTATACTTATTCTTGCATGCGCAGTGCCACAGATAAAAAATCCGATAATCGCAAGGCAATCGTGCTGCTTTCGGGCGGGCTTGATAGCGCGGTCACGCTTGCGTCCCTGCATGCGGATGGTTTCACATGCGCCACGTTGGCCATTGATTACGGCCAGCGCCACCGCGTTGAATTGGAATGTTCCCAGCGTGTTTCGCGCGCTCTTGGTGCCAGTGAACACCGTCAAGTCACGGTTGATTTGCGCACGCTTGGCGGCAGCGCGCTGACCGCGGACATTGCCGTTCCAAAGGACCGCGACCTTGCGGGTGTTGATATTCCAGTGACCTACGTTCCGGCGCGCAACACTATTTTTCTTTCCGTGGCGCTGGGCTTCGCCGAATCCGTTGGCGCGCGTCACATCGCTTTCGGCGCCAATGCCTTGGATTATTCGGGCTATCCAGATTGTCGGCCGGATTTCATTGAAGCCTTTGAGCGTCTTGCCAATGTCGCAACCCGCGATGGCGTGCAAGCCGCCGCGGCGGGGCAGGCGTGGTTTCAAGTGCACGCGCCGCTGCTGCGCATGACCAAGGCGCAAATTGTGTTGCTAGGAAAAAAACTTGGCGTGGACTTTGCGCTGACAACAAGTTGCTACGACCCTGGCGTGAATGCAAAGCCGTGTGGCCTGTGCGATTCATGCCGCTTGCGCGCCAAAGGTTTTGCGGAAGCGGCCGTGATTGATCCGCGCGTTTTGTAAAGCTTGCTCGCGTGGCATACGGCTGAAATTTTATTTTTACAAAAAATCCGCAGGTTTGAATTCCAAATTTTTCACTGCAAGCGCGCTCTGAAAGTTGGCGTTTAAATATCCAAATTTATATATCCAAGTTTTTCACTTCAAGCGCGTGCTTCTCAATGTAGTTGCGACGCTGTTCAACATCCTCGCCCATGAGAATGGAGAAAAGATTGTCGGCGTTGCTGGCCTGATCCCATGTCACCTTCAGCAGCGTGCGCCGCGCCGGATCCATGGTAGTGTCCCACAGTTGAATGGCTTCCATTTCGCCCAGGCCCTTGAAGCGTTTCACTTCAATGCCGCGGCGACCAACTTCATGCAATTTCTGCAGGATTGAAGGGATATTTGCCACTTCAACCATTTCCGTTTCCTTAGATTTCTCGTTCTGCACAAGCCAGCCGTAGCGCGTGGGCAATCGCTCGCCGGTCACGCCTTCTTCTTGCACAAGCGTCCAATGGTTCATGTCCATGCCGGACTTTTCCAGCGACTCAAAGAGCTTGTCGATCTCGCGGTTCTCATGCAGCGGTCGAAGCGTGGCCAACTTCGCCAAGTCCTCGCCTTCGGTGCTTGCGCCAACCGCGATCAACTTTAGTTTTTGGTTGGCCAACTCCGTCATGGCGTCGGCCTCGCGGTGAAACAGCGCGTCGTGACCGCGCCACGCAAGAATGAAACTTGGTAAACGATTCTTGCCCTCAGGATCTTTCGCGCGCGTCTCAAGTAGGCGCGCAAATTGCAGGCCGCGATATTGACTGACCAAGCACAACTCTTCCAATCGAGTCAGTTCACGAATCACGCGCCGCAACGCATCGCCATCAATGCGGCTGGTTTCCTTGCCCTTGGCGTCGCGAATAATCAGCGCCGCGTTGCTGCGCATGGCCAAACTCACAAGCACTTCATTCATGCGGTGGTCGTTCAACACATATTCAACGCTCTTGCCGCGCGCCACTTGATACAGCGGCGGCTGCGCAATATAAATTCTGCCTAGACGCACCAACTCCGGAATTTGCCGGAAGAAAAACGTTAGCAAAAGCGTGCGAATATGGCTTCCGTCCACATCGGCGTCCGTCATGATGATGATGCGCCCGTAGCGAATTTTAGAAGCGTCAAAGTCCTCGCGAATGCCGCATTGCAGCGCTTGAATCAGCGTACGAATTTCTTCAA
>CAIWNO010000276.1 GCA_903914045.1 uncultured bacterium
CGGCGCGGCGTTTGAATTTGAACTTGCGGACAATGGCTGGCGATGCGTGTCCACCATCATGCCGGCCAACACTTTGCAAGGCGATTCATTTGGTTGCTCGCTTGCTCTGCAAAAACAACGCGCGGTGTTTGGCGCAAGCAGCGACTCGCTTGCTGGCCGGCTTGCGGGCGCGGCGTTTGCTGGCACACGATTGACTAGCGGCGCGTGGAATGTGGAGCGACTTCGCGCGCCAGACAACGGCGAACAACAACTTGCTGGCCACGTTGTCGCCATCTTTGAATCAAGCATTGTTGTTGGCCGCTTGGGAAACCCTGAAGAAGACCTGGCCCCAGGCGCGTTCTCCATATACACATGCATGCCAATGCGGGTGGCTCAACAAGAAGTGCGAACCACATCGCTCATTGGCGATGAAGCGGCGCCATAAAATTGCTCAATCACATTGCGCCACTCCTGCATGGTCACACATTGAATGAAAGCGTTCTTCACATCATGTTGGCGCGGATGATGCGCGGCGAATTTAATTCCAAACTTGCGCATGCGCCGGCCAGCGTTTCGTTCGCCATGAATGGTTTCCGCAAAAAGACAATGTCGCAGAAGCGCGTCGCGCTGTTCTTGCAATGTTGGAAGTCGCGGCAACGTGCCAGCCATCAAGTCGCGCGCCTGGGTGAATATCCATGGATTACCAATGCACCCGCGGGCCACGCTGACCGCGTGAACTCCGCACGCATGCAACATGTGAAAAATATCCGCGGCGCACCAAATATCGCCAGAGCCCATGATTATTCGATCGGGCCGGCGCGCCACTAGATCTGTCAGCACTTCCCACTTTGCAAAGCCTTGGTATTTCTGAAGCACGGTCCGCGCGTGCACCACGGCCCAGGCGTAGCCAATTTCATACGCGGAGTCGAACACGCTTTCAAAGTTGCTCGCCATCTCAGGGGTGTCATCCCAGGCGCGTCGCATTTTCACGGTGCATGGAATATTTTTTGGAACCGCCTCGCGCACCGCTTTCAAAACCGCCACGGCTTTTTGTGGATGGGCCAGAAAATGTCCGCCACGATTCGATTTCTTGATTTTCTTCACTGGGCACGCCAAATTCACATCGATCACGTCGTAGCCCATCTTCACCAAAATCAAAGCGGCCTGCGCCATCTCATCCGGGTGCGTCCCCATCACTTGCCCCGCGATCGGGTGGTCATCCAATCCTGCGACCACGTTGTCCTCCACTTCACCAAGTCCGCATTCACTAGCGATCAAATCCGGATCCTCTTTGCGCCTACCTTTGCCGCCGTTGATCAACGTTTGATCAAGCAACGCTTCGGTGATGCAAAACGGAGCGCCGTGACGCCGCGCAATCAAGCGCATGGCGCCATCGCTGTAGCCGGCAAGGCCCGCCTGAAAAAACGGCGCGTCAAATCCGGGAACCGTGGCGGGAATGCGCGGGTCAATCTTGTACTGACGCGCATAGTCCGCCGCCAGTTCAAATGGCGCGCGCGGCGTCTGGCCTTCTGGTTCTAGGGAAACACTCACACCATCAAGCATATTGCAGCCGCTATGATTTCCAATGTGATGATGCGCACTTTTCCAAAAAAGTTTCAGCGGATTGCCGCCACAACGCTTCTTCTAGGCACGGTCTTTTCGTGCACCATGGTTCCCTACGAGCCTGAAAAAGCCACGCGCCCCTACCCATTTGATCTTCCTCAAGGCAGCGTGGTGCAAATACAAGTGATTCCGCGAACGGATGCTTTGGAAATTATCAATGCCACCGCGGTCAGTTATAACGATTTTGATCTATGGCTCAATCAACGCTACGTGGTGCACATGCCGGAACTTCTCGCGGGTCAAACCGTTGTGGTTCCGCTGGATTCCATGTGGGATCAATCAGGTGGAACGCCATTTAGCGGCGGACTTTTGCGATATTTTCAACCCACTCCGCTTGTTCTTGTTCAAATTCAAGCCGATGAAAAAAGTCCGCTTGTTGGATTGGTGCCAACCCTGCCCGAGTCCGTGCGCGATCATTAAGCGCGCGCAAACACTCGTGCAAAAACGCACGCATCATTTGCTTCAGAGCACGGCGTCAAACTTACGAAAGTCCCTTCACGCTCCAACCATTGCGATACTTGGTCTTTAAATATTGCGCGCCCTTGGGCTCGTTGGTGAAGGTGAAATTTGTGGGGTCGTATTGCAAATCACGATTGGCGAAATGGCTTGCCGCCGCGCCAACGCTAAGACTTTCGCACAATAATCCAGCGAACGGAAAATTCGCCTCTGGCGTTGTCTTTCCAAAACATCCATCGACCCAGTGGAACCAATGATTGCGCTCGGGCAACTTGGGCAAATTCAACTTCATCGGCGCTTTGTTGTTGTCCCACACCTGCGGCTCATCGGACAAAGTGACTTTACCAGTGTCTTTGTCATGTTCTGGATCCAGTGGGCACAACATCACGCCCTTCTCGCCAATCACAACCGACGCGTTGCCACGAATATCCACGCCGTCTGGAATTCCAAGCGAGCCATTGCTTGGCCGCAGACCTCCGTCGTACCACACCACCGTCACACCTTCGACAACAGTGCTATCGGTGGCCGCGTATTTTAGCGTGATGGTTTCCTTAGTTGGAAATTCATCCTCTGTGGCGTCGCTGCAATCGCAACGCACCGACAATGGCAAACCAAGTTTGGCCGCCATGAACGCGTTATCCAAAATGTGGCAACCCATGTCGCCCAGCGCGCCGCAACCAAAGTCATACGTGCCGCGCCACATGAACGGCGCGTAAGCCTTGTCAACATAGGGCCGCGTTGGCGCGACGCCCAACCACAAATCCCACGCCAACCACGCGGGCGGAGTTTCGCCGCCAGTTGGCATTGGTTTTCCTTGCGGCCACCAACCCATTGGCCGATCACTCCATGCATGGATGGATTTTATTTTTCCAATCACGCCAGCTTGTAACAATTCCGTTTGCTGTCTGCGACCAATCATGGCGGAGCGTTGCGTTCCCATTTGCGTGACAAGTTTGGAATGACCCTTGGCAAAATCCGCCAACATTCTGTTTTCATACGCCGTGTGCGCCAACGGCTTCTGGCAATACACATGTTTGCCCATATTCATGGCGCTCATGGAAATTGGCGCATGCATGTGATCGGGGGTGGACACGCTCACCGCGTCGAATTTATTTCCGAGCTTGTCAAACATCTCGCGCCAATCGTTGAACCACTGCGCCTTTGGAAACTGCGATGCGTATTTTTCTTTGCCGCGGCCATCCACATCGCACAGCGCGACAATGTCCACGTTTGGATGTTTGGACAACGCCTCTAAATCGGACTCACCCATTCCACCCACGGCCACCTTGGCAAGTTGAAGGCGTTGAGTAGGTCCA
>CAIWNO010000277.1 GCA_903914045.1 uncultured bacterium
CTTGGTTGAAAAAGAGTGGCGCGCAAATAGTCCACGCCGGAGGAGCCGCCGGTTCCAGTCTTTGTGCCAATGGTGCGCTCCACCATCTTCACATGTCGATAGCGCCACTCTTGAATGCCCTCGTCAAAGTCGACCAGCATTTCGCACATGCCGCGCAAAGGTCCTGGCGTGTGGTAAACGCGCAGCAGCAACTCTTGAAGTTCCACATTGGCGATGGTGCTTGCGGTCGGGTCGTATTGCAGCGCGGAAACAGGCACATTGTGCTCCATTTTTGCCAGGCATAGCACAAAGCCCGACCAGAGCGTGGGAAGTTTGGCATGTTCTTGCAGCGCCATGCGCTCGGCGCTTGCGGCGGGGTAGCGCTCAATCACTTTCAGATTTCGTTTGCCTAGGAAAAATTCAAACGCGCGAAATTGCCAACTTTGAAATCCACTGGCGTTGGTCAGGAAACTTCGAAATGCCAGGAACGAAACCGGCGTCATGGTTTCCAACACATCAATTTGCGCCACCATGGTCTTGAGAATCTTCAGCATGCGCGCCAACGTGGACGCCGCCTCCTCCAAGCGCCCTTGAACAAAAAGTTCCCGCAAGTGTTGGCCTTCGTGCAATTGCTGCTTGAACCACAGTTCATACACCTGATGAATGATGATGAATAAAGTTTCATCATGCTCCACCGGCGTGCCGACGGGTTGTTGCAGCGAAAGAAGCTCTTGAACTTTTAGATATTGACCGTAGGTGATGTCCACGGTTGGAGCATACCGCTGTGGCGAGTTGATGGAGTGTCTAGCGCGCAATTCAGGCCAAGCTCCGCGCACAAAAGCCGCGCGGTGATTTGCGATGAGAGGAAGATGACGGGCAACCCAGAGCCTGGATGCGTGCCGCCGCCGACAAACCACACGCCTTCAACGCCGCGCATTTTGTGTTGCGGTCGCTTGTGCAGCATTTGCCCCAGCGTGTGCGCCAAATTAAACGTGGCTCCATATTGAATTCCCTCGGCGGCCCAATCATTTGGCGTGATGTGTTTCTCAGCGCGGATGCGGCCGCGGATATCGCCAACGCCAAAAATTGTTTCAAGTTGGTCCAGCGTTCGCTCGCGCAAGGTTGCGCTGCTGGAATTCCAGTCCACGTGATTCACGCCTGGTTGCGTGTTGGGCGTGGGCACCAAAATGTACAGCGCGCTGTGTCCGCTGGGCGCCATCGAATCGTCAAGGCGCGATGGATTGCAGACATACATGGATGGATCCTCGCTCAACACGCCGTTGCTGGAAATGTCGCGCAAATTTTGCTCGTACTGTCGGCTGGCGTAAATGGTGTGGTGGGGAAGTTCAACCTCACCGTCCACTCCCAGATACATCATGAAGGTGGAGCAGGAATATTTTTTGCGGTCAATGCTTTGATCGCTCCATGCGCCGCGCAACGACTCAGGAATCATGCGCTTCATGGCGGCGGAGGCGTCGGCGTTGATGACCACGTGCTTGTGTCGATGCAGCGCGCCGTTCACGCGCACGCCCACGGCTTGACGGCCTTCAAATTCTATCTTGTCCACCGGCGAATTAAAATGAAATCGTACGCCAAGCTCCTCGGCAATTTCGCGCATGGCGTTCATAATGGCGTTGCAGCCGCCGCGCGGATGCCAGATTCCATATTCATATTCAATGAAAGGAAGAATGCTGAAGAGTTCAGGGCACTCGAAGGGGCTCATTCCCAAATACTTGCTTTGAAATGAAAGCGCCAGGCGAATGTGCGGATTTTGGAAATAGCCGCGCAGGTGTTCATACAAACTTTGCCACGGTCGAAGATGCGCTCCAGCGCGCATGTTGTCCACGCTGCACAAATCCAACACGCTGCGAATGGGACTGCGCAGCAATGGAGTCATGGCCTGCAGCTTGCGGCGGTTGTCGCTGATAAATTTTAGAAACGCGGGGCCATCATGCGGTTCAATGGCGCTCAGGCGTTGCTCCATCAAGCGCAAATCTTGCGTGGTGTCCAGCGTGATTGGCGATTGATCAGGCCGCCCAAGCAGCAATCGATACATGGGATCAAGTCGCTGAAGTTCAACGCGCTCGGAAAGTTTGCTGCCCGCGGACGCCAAGATTTCATCAAGCACATAGGGCATCATGAAAAAAGTTGGACCGACATCAAAGTGGTATTGACCTTCATCGCCGTCAAGCGTGAGCCGACGCGAGCGACCGCCAACCGCGGGCTGCGACTCGTAGATATCAACGCTGGCGCCGCTAGCGGCAAGAATAAGCGCCGCGGCTAGTCCGCCAGGACCCGCGCCAACAATGGCGACATCGGACACATGTTGTGAGTGAGGTTGGGGCAAGATCATGTGGGTGTAATTTGCAGTTGCGTTGGGGAGAATGTTAGGCGTGGCTATAAAAAAAAGCGTTGTGAATCTGTAAGCGCAAGGCAGGCGAATAATGTTGTAGGTTAAACTTAAACTCTCATGGGCACTTTGCAGTCTAGACATCCAAGTGCGACTTTTCTTTGGAATGCGCGCCAAGCCTGGCTGCGCAAGTTCGAGTCAGTTGTCGCATTTCATGCCATGGAAATGGCGCAACAAATTTCCGATGAAATTGGCAAGCCCATAGAAGAGGCGTATGTCAGCGAGTTGCTGCCATTGATCGCGGCCATCCGTTGGCACAGAAAGCGCGCGCGCGCCATTTTAAAAACGCGGCGCATGGGTGGCAAACCTTGGTGGATGATGGGTCGATCGTTGCGCGTGAGCAGGGTCCCACTTGGCCGTGTGTTGATCATTGCCACATGGAATTATCCGGTGGGGCTTCTTGGAATTCAATTGGTGCAAGCCATTGTCGCGGGCAACACCGTGGTGGTGAAGCCGTCGGAGCGAAGTCCGCGCAGTCAAGCGCAGTTGCTTGACATTGCGCAGGCGTGCGGCTTGCCAGACGGTGTGTTGCACGTGATTGGCTGTTCGCCGCAAGCGGGCCGCGACGCGCTAGAGGCTGGCGGATTTGACCATGTGATATTCACAGGTGGAACTTCCACGGGGCGGGCCGTGGCCGCGCATTGCGCCGAGACGTTGACTTCTTCAACATTGGAACTGAGCGGGCAAGATTCCGCGTTTGTGCTTGCCGACGCCAACATGATCAAGGCCGCCAAATGTATTTGGATGGCGTGCACCATGAACGCGGGGCAAACATGCATGGCTCCGCGGCGCGTGTTTGTGCTGCGAAGCGGCTATCGAAAATTTCTTGAAGCGCTGGCGCCGCATGCGGCAGGCGCGCGGCCAGTGCAATTGATCGACCACGCCGCCGCGCAGCGTTGTGAAGAACTTACGCGCCAAGCCGTGGCGTGCGGTGCGCGCAGTCTTTCTGGTGTGATGGATGGCGCGCGCGCGGGTTGGTTGCGACCGCTTGCGATTGTGGATTGCCCCATTGAAGCCAATTTGGTGGAGGGAAATTATTTTGGTCCAGTGCTGGCCGTTGTGCCCGTGGATGATTTCGAACAAGCGCTTGAATTGCATGGCCAAGGCGCGCACAATTTGGCGGCCAGTATTTTTACGCGCGACACCCGCCGCATTGTGAATGACGATGAATTGAAATTACGCTTGGGCGTGAGCGTGATCACTTTGAACGACTGCGTGTTGCCAACTGGACATCCGGCGCTTGCCATTTCTGGATTTGGTCAAAGCGGTTGGGGCGCAAGCCGTGGCGTTGAGGGATTGATGCATCTCACGCGCGCCGTCGCCACCACCACTACGGCGCGGTGGCTGCCTGTGGCGGACATGCCAAACGCGAATGCGGTGCGGGGGCTTAGCAAGGTCATCAAATGGATCAGTGGCGCCAAACCCGTGGCGTGGAAAAATAATTCGGGCGTGTCCATCAATCAACAGGTGTTCAAGCCGCATGACAAGTCGGCGCCATCCAAAAAAGAATTTTCCAAATGACAAGCAACACATCCAAACCAACGGCCATCATTATTGGCGGCGGACTTGCGGGACTTGCCTCCGCTGTGGAGTTAACCACCGCTGGCTTCGCCGTGACGGTGGTTGAAAAGAACGCGCACATGGGCGGCAAAATGAATGTGCTTCAGGAGCAGGGTTTCAAGTTTGACATGGGGCCCACCATTCTCACCATGCCTGATGTGGTGCGCGGAATAATTCTGCGCAGCGGTCGACGCGTTGAAGATTATTTGCAACTAGTGCGTCTCGATCCGCAGTGGAGATGTTTCTACGAGGACGGAACACAAATTGATTTGCTTTCAGATGTGGCGGTCATGAAGAGCGCAATGAATAGGCAATTTCCCGGCGCGGCGGTGGGCGAAGGTTGGGAAAAGTTTGTGGCGTGGAGTCGCCGCATGTACAGCCTGAGCGAGAAGGTTTTCTTTTACAAGGACCTCGAAGGCATTTCAGATTTAATCCGCAAGCCGCCTCCACGGGGCGGGGGCTTGATGGGTGACGTATTGGCCATGCGTATGCACAGCACGGTGGCGGCGACGGCGCATCGATGGATTCATGAGCCGCATTTGCGCCAACTTAGCGAGCATTTTCTGCAATATGTGGGGTCAAGTCCATTTCTGGCGCCGGCCATTCTTGGTCTAATCGCGGCGGCGCAAGTGGATCACGGTTGTTGGTACAGCATGGGGGGCACGCGTCAAGTTGCGAAAAGTTTGGAGCGCATTTTGCGCGAGGAGAACGCCACGCTGCTCAACGGCGTGGGCGTGAAAAAAATTGTGGAGCAGGGTGGTCAAGCCACTGGTGTTGCGCTAGACGATGGCCGCGAATTGTTGGCCGATGTGGTGGTGAGCAACTGCGATGTGCAGCGCACCTACCGCGATCTTGTGTCGTCGCCACGCGGCGCGCGCGAGCAGAAACGCATCGCCAAAAAATATACGCCTGCGTGCAGCGGCGTTGTGTTGTATCTGGGATTGAACCGCCAATACGACCACATGCTGCATCACAACTTTATGTTTAGTGGTGACTCCACCCAGGAGTTTGATGATATTTACTCCCAGGGAATTCCTGCGCGCGATCCATCGTTGTATGTGTGCGTTCCAAGCCGCAGCGATGTCACGCAGGCGCCCGCGGGTTGCGAGTCGCTTTATATTTTGGTGCACACGCCGTATTTGCGCGCGCACCAAGTGTGGGATGGTCCCGGCGGCTTGCTCGAGCAATATCGCCCTGTGATTCTTGAGAAACTGAAGCGATTTGGAATGCAGGACATTGAGAGCCACATTGTGGTTGAGAAAAATCTCACGCCAAGTTTAATTGACCGCATGTACAACGCACAGGGCGGCGCCATTTATGGTTTGGCCAGCCACGGCCGTTTGCATGGCGGCTTCAAGCCGCGCAACCGAAGCCGCGTGTTGCGCAATTTATATATGGCTGGTGGCAGCACCAATCCTGGACCCGGTGTTCCAATGGTTCTTATGAGCGGAGTGACCGCCGCGCGCGCGGTGTGCGAGGATTGTGGCGTGGTAATTCCAGCCATGCCAACCACCAAGCCCTCATCAACTTCAGCGCAAGAAATGGTCGCCGCGTTGTGAGCGGCGACATTCTTGCGGATGCGTGGAACGCGCGCTTCGCCAACATGGTGTGTTGGTACGCCAAGAGGTTGATTGAAAAAAAATTCTACGCGGTGCGGTTGCTCGCTGAAAATCAACCGGCCTTTGATGCGCTGTCGCGTGAAGAAAACGCCAGCATGTTGATCATGAATCATTGCAGTTGGTGGGACCCAATGGTCATGTTGGCGCTGCGACATTTGTATTTTAAGAATCGCACCAATATCACGCCGATGGATCGAACACAGTTGGAGCGGTTTCAATTTTTGCGCAAGTGTGGTTTATTTGGAATTGATCCAGATCGCGCGGATTCCTTGACGCAGATGACGGAGTATGTGCAAAAACGTTTGGGTGAATTGCCGCGGCCAATGATTTCGCTGACGCCGCAAGGACGCTTTGTGGATGTGCGCAATGAGGTTCGTCCGCGGCCGGGCGCCTCGGCCATCTTGGCTAAAAATCCCAACATGCGCGCGTGGAGAATTTCATGTGAGTATGGTTTTTGGCAGGATCAACGCCCTGAAATATTTTTAAGCGTGGCCGAAATTGCGCCGCCCCAAACGCCCTCCACCGCAAGTTGGCAACGGCAACTTGGCGAGGTCATGGAGTCGCATCAGCGGCTTCTTGCGGAAGCGGTGAAATCGCGCCAGCCCGAATTATTTGAAGCCATTCTTGGCGACCGCGGAAATAAAATCCATCCCTTGTATGACTTGTGGCTGAAGGCGCGCGGGAAAAATCCTGGCATTGATATAAAGCATCGGCTTGCGCCAGCCAATCAACGGCGCTAAAAGCACAACATGAAATGGCGCGTGCAACATGCTGCTTGAAACTCTGGCCATTGGATCGCTGTCCTGCGCCGCGTTGCCATTGGGCATGACGTGCGTGAACTTAGCGTTGTTCAAAACGCCAAAAAGTGGCGCCAACTTTCTATCGAACAAAAAAATAAACAACAAGAAAGACAACTCGATACAAAACATGACACGCAATGGCGCGCTAGTGTCCGTGTGCGTTCCAGCGCGCAACGAGGCCGCCAACATTCAAGCGTGCGTGCAAAGCATTCTTGCCAGCGAACATGTCGCCGTTGAAGTGTTGGTGTACGACGACCAAAGTCAAGATGAAACTCCCGCGATCATTGCCGACATGTGTCAGCGCGACGCGCGATGCAGAAGCGTTCCCACTGCGCCAATGGAAGAGGGTTGGAATGGAAAGCAGTGGGGTTGCGAGCAAATGGGTCAAGCATCTAGTGCGAAATGGTTGTTGTTCACCGACGCCGATGTGCGATTTGCGCCGCACGCCGTGGAGCTTGGTTTGCAATGCGCGCAGGACAGCGACAGTGATTTAGTCAGCACATTTCCGCGGCAAATGTGTGGTTCCGTGGGCGAGGCCATGGTGGTGCCGCTGATTCATTTCATGTTGCTGGGCTATTTACCCATGGCCTTGATGCGCAGCGACGCTCGTCAAAGTTTGGGCGCGGGCTGCGGACAATATTTGCTGGTCAAGCGCGACGCGTGGCTGCGCGCCGGTGGCCACCGCGCGTTCAAGAACAGCATGCATGATGGCATTCAATTGCCGCGCGCCGTGCGCGCCGTTGGCGGGCGCACTGATTTGTTCGACGCCACGGAATTTCTAAGCGTGCGCATGTACAAGGGATTTGCCGCGACATGGAAAGGTTTCGCCAAGAACGCATTTGAAGGTTTGGGTTCCATGACCACACTGCTTGTGTTCACAACGCTGCATGTGTTGGGCCATGTTGTTCCCGCGGCGCTGCTTGTGGCGTGGCTCTGTGGAATGCAATTGCCGCCGATTGCGTTGGGTTGCTTCTTGTCGGCGTTGGTGGCCGGCATTCTCACGCGCGCACTGCTTGCGATTCGATTTCATCAGCCGTGGATTGGCGTGGCGCTACATCCAGCAACCATGTTGTTGATGACCGTGATTCAATGGCGCAGTTGGTGGCTGGCAAAGACCGGTCGTCGCGCGTGGCGTGGGCGCGTCTCAGGCGTGTGAAGATGCCGCAACTGGCTCAATCACTTCCACCTTTTTAGTTTCAGGCCGCGACGTTTGAATGACAACCATGTCGTGATAGGAGCCGCCGCGCGCCATGAGTTGCTCATGCGAGCCAACCTCCGCCACCAGGCCGTTCTTGAGCACCACAATCTTGTGCGCGTTGCGGATGGTTGAAAGCCGGTGCGCAATGACAAACGAAGTTCGATTGCGCATGAGGTTGATCAATCCCTCTTGAATAAACAATTCACTTTCAACATCTAGATTGCTGGTGGCCTCATCCAGAATCAGAACGCGCGGATCAGCCAGCACCGCGCGCGCAATGGCAAGGCGTTGACGCTGGCCGCCCGAAAGCCGCACGCCGCGCTCGCCAATGCGCGTGAGATATTGCTTTGGCATTTCACTGATGAAGCCGTGGCAACACGCCAGCATGGCGGCTTGTTCAATGTCATGTTGCGTGGCGTGCTTGCGCCCGTAGGAAATATTGTCGGCAATGGTGCCATCGAAAAGAAAAACATCTTGCTCAACAATGCCAAGCAAGCTGCGCCAATCATGCAACCGATAGTCGCGCAAGTCCGTGCCGTCAATCAAGATGCGGCCGATGGTTGGATCAAAGAAGCGCGCGATGAGATTGCACAGCGTGGTCTTTCCAGCGCCGCTTGCGCCAACGAACGCAACTGTTTCGCCAGGCAGCACATCAAAAGTGACGCCGTTGATCACGGGCGTCTTTGATTTGGGGTAGCTAAATTGCACATCCTCAATGCGCATCGCGCCCAGCATGCGCGCGCGGTCAAGCCGCAGCGCGTTGGGTCGATCGGGCAACTCGGTGGTTTCGTTGAGCACATCAAGCGTGCGGTCGTAGCCCGCGAGATTGGTTTGAAAATTAGTCGCGCTGCTGGCAAGCGCTTCAAGCGGACCAAGCAACATGGCCAAATAGGTGAGAAACAAAACCAAATCACCCGGAGTCAGCGTTCCAGAAATGACTTGTTTTCCCCCGTACCACAGCAATAACGCGCTGGCGGTTGGAATAAGAAGCGCCCACGCCAATTCAATTCCACGGCTCCACCACCAGGTCAAAATTTCTTGGCGCGCCATGAGATGGCTGCCGCGCAAAAATCGTGACGACTCACTTTGCTCACGCGCGAAGGCGCGCACCACGCGCATTCCACCAAAGGCTTCCGTGGCGTGCGAGTCGACATCGGTGCGTTGCTGACGAATGTCGCGGTACAGCGGACGAATGCGGCCGATCCAAGTCCAATGACTCAGCCACACAACTGGCAGAATCATTGTTGCGCCAAGCAGCAATCGATAATCCGTGATCGCCAGAATGGTGAGTATTCCAAGCAGTTGCACAATGGCGCGGAACGGGTTGTACAACATGTTGAAGACAAGTTCCGCCACGCCGCCCGCGTCCTCGCGCAGCAAACTAGCCACGCCGCCGGATTTCATTTGCCAC
>CAIWNO010000278.1 GCA_903914045.1 uncultured bacterium
CACGACTGCGCCCGCGGATTTGAAATTGGCTGATTTGGATTATCCATTTTCGCAAAGCTGCATCGCCACCATGCCGGCGCAACCGCGCGACAGCGCGCGCATGATGGTGGTGCGGCGCGACAGTCAAGAAATTGTCCACGCATATGTGCGCGATTTGCCTCGGTGGCTGCAAGCAGGCGATCAATTGGTGTTGAATGAAACCAAGGTGGCGCCGGCGCGCGTGGTGTTGAAGCGCGAGCGTGATGGCCGTGATTTTGAAGGTTTATTGGCTGAAAAACGCGCGGATGGCGCGTGGCTGCTGATGGCCAAGAACAGCCGCAAGTTTCAAGTGGGCGATGTCTTGCGCTTACAAACTGAACATGGTGCCGCGGGGGCGGCGTTGCGCTGCATTGAAAAAGAAACCGATGGGTGGATTGTTTCGTTCGCGGATGAAGTTGATTCGCAGGCCGCGCTAGAAGCCAGCGGGCGCACTCCATTGCCTCCATATATTGTGCGCGCCCGTGGCGAGCAGGCGTTGACGCAGAGTGACGCGTTTGATCGTGCGCACTATCGAACAACCTTTGGCAACGACAATCGTTACCACTCCGTGGCCGCTCCAACGGCGGGGCTGCATTTCACGCTGGAACTTTTACAAAACATACAGGCCACCACCTTGCGCACGCCAGCCTTTGTGACACTTGAGGTTGGCATGGGAACATTCAAGCCCATTGAAACTCCACGGCTTGCCGACCATGTGATGCACTGCGAACGATTTTCTGTTTCAGCGGCGACGTTGGAGCGGTTGGTGTCCACGCGCCCCAATGGCCGCTTGGTGGTGGTGGGCACGACCACGGTTCGAGCGTTGGAAAGCCTTCCAAGTCCACTGCCAAAGCACGATTTTAGTGGGGAATCACGCTTGTTTATTCAACCTGGCTATCAATTTAAACATGTCGACGCGTTGCTGACCAATTTTCATTTGCCGCGCAGCACGCTGCTGAGTTTGGTGGGATCATTGATTGGTCTTGAGCGCCTGAAATCTCTTTATGCTCTGGCACAGCAAATGAATTATCGCTTCTATTCTTATGGCGACGCCATGCTTATTCTGTAACGCATTCTTGAAATTCATCCGAAGGTCCAAACCCAACCACGCAACAATAGTAAATCGATTGCAACGCAACAACCTTCAACACGACCACCTTTATGAAACTGAGTGAACTTGCCGCAAAAGTAAATGGACTTCAACCCGCATCCGCGCCCAATGCTGGCGATGTTGAAATTCAATCCGTCATAGACGACAGCCGCGCCGCGCGGCCGGGCGCGTTGTTTGTTGCGCGCGGTGGTTTCAAGGCGCAAGGCGCCGCGTTTATAGAAGCAGCGGTGCGTGGCGGGGCGGCGGCGGTGGTGGTTGCAATGAACGATCCAATTCCAGAGGGAGTGGTCGCGTATCGAGCCGCCAATCCAAGCGCCATGCTTGCTCCGTTGGCGCACGCCTTCGCGGGGTTCCCCTCAAAAAACCTCAAAATGTTGGGCGTAACAGGTACAAATGGAAAAACCACCGTGGCATTTTTTACGCAGCAACTTATGCTGGCCGCTGGAAATAAGTTTGGTTTAATGGGAACAATTCTTATTGACGATGGCAAGACGCGCGCGCCCGCCGAACTCACCACTCCAGGCGCGGCTGCAATCGCTCCGCTGCTGAAGCGCATGCATGACAACGGTTGCATGGGAGTGGCCATGGAAGTCAGCAGCCACGCTCTTGAGCAAGGCCGCGCCGCTGAAATTGATTTCGCCGTTGCGTTATTCACCAATCTTTCAGGCGATCATTTGGATTATCACGGCAACATGGATTCCTACGCCGACGCCAAGGCGAAGTTGTTTGAGAATCTCAGCGCCGACGCGGTGGCCATTGTCAACGCCGATGATCCCGCGCACGCGCGCATGTTGCGCGATTGCCGCGCGCGTGTTCTGCGCTGCGGCGTAGTTGGTGGCGGCGCCACGCATGTGGATGTGGAGGCCAGCGTGCTTGAGGCGCGCATTGGTTCAATGCGTCTTCGTTTGCGTGGCCCGTGGGGCGAGGTCACCGCGCAGTTGCCAGTGATGGGTCGACACAACGCCACAAACGCCTTGCAAGCCGCCACGGCCGCATGGACCTTGGGCGCCACAAAAGAGCAAATTACCGCTGGTTTAGCCACGCTTTCTGCTCCTCCGGGGCGCCTTGAACCAGTTACCAATTTGGATTCACCTTTCGCCGTCTTGGTGGATTACGCCCACACCGACGACGCGCTGTTGAATGTGTTGCGCGCGCTTCGACCTGCGCTACCCGCGGGTGGAAAATTAATCACGGTCTTTGGTTGCGGCGGCGATCGCGATCGCTCCAAACGTCCGCGCATGGCGGCGGTGGCCAGCGAACATTCGGATGTGGCCATTATCACCAGCGACAATCCGCGCACGGAAGATCCCGCAAGCATTGTTGAGGAAGTTGCGCTGGGTGTTCCCGCGGCAAGTCGCGCTCATGTCATGAAAATAATTGATCGCCGCGAGGCCATAATGCAAGCGGTTGCCATGGCTCGCCCCGGCGACGCGGTGTTGATCGCGGGCAAGGGTCATGAGGACTATCAAATTGTGGGCACGATAAAAAAACCATTCGATGATCGCGTGGTGGCGCGCGAGGCCCTGCACGCGGCGGGAAAAAACATATGAACAACTTCTTAACGGCCGATGAATTCGCGCAAGCGACTGGCGGAACTTGGCTGGAGCAGCCCGCGCAACCCATCACTGGCGTGTCCATTGACACGCGCGAAGATCTGGCGGGAAAAATGTTCTTGGCGCTACGCGGTGAAAAAGCCGACGGGCATGAATACATGGACGCCGCCAGAAAAGCTGGCGCCGTCGCGGTGATGATTGAGAAAAAAGAGTGCCAATGTCCAGGCGTGGCGCGCTTGTTGGTGCCCAATGTGCAAAGCGCGTTGACCGCCGCCGCCGCCGCGTGGCGCAATATATTGCGCTGCCATTGCGTGGCCATCACGGGTAGCGCCGGCAAAACCACCACGCGCCGATTGATCGCCGCCGCTCTTGAAGTGTTCGGCGCCACGCACGCCAGTCCAAAAAGTTTCAACAATCATCTTGGCGTTCCACTTTCAATTTTAAGCGCGCCGCGGGACACCAAATTTCTGGTGCTTGAAATTGGCATGAATCACCCTGACGAAATTGAACCGCTGGCGCGATTGGCGCGCCCGGAAGTGGCCATGATTGTCAACAGTGGCAGCGCGCATCTTGGCGGTCTTGGAAGTCGCGAGGCCATTGCGCGGGAAAAGTGCGCCATTTCGCGCGGTCTTGAAACATCGGGAACATTTGTGATTCACGGCGATTCACCTGGATTGATTGACATAGCTTTGCAGCAGCAACGGCCCGCGGGCGGCTTGCTGATTTTGTTTGGCCAAGGCGGACGCTGTTTGTGGAAATTATTTTCGCGCGAGGTGGCCAGCGATGGTTCACAGCGAGTTGTGGTGCAAGGCCCCGCGTACGGTGGTGGCTGCAAAATTTCTTTCACGCTGAAGTTGCCCGGATTGCACAACGCCATCAACGCCACTGGCGCCATTGCCGCGGTCACGGCGCTTGGTCTTGACGCGCAAAAAGCCGCCGACGCCATGGCGGGTGTCGAACCGTCCGAAGGTCGAATGGTGCGTGAGCGCATTGGAAACATCGACATTTACAATGACTCCTACAACGCAAATCCAGAGGCCATGTTGGCGTCCATCGCGGCCTTCGCGGAAGTCTCCACCACGGCCACGCGCCGCGTTGTGGCGCTGGGCGACATGCATGAATTGGGCGAGCAAAGTCAGGCGCTTCACCACATGGTGGGCGAGCGTTTAGCCACAGCTTTTAGCGGAAATCCGCCTGAAATTGTCATTACGTCAGGTCCGCTCAGCGGCGAGATTGCGCGCGCGCTCAAGGCCTTGGCGCCGCACGTTCAAGTGGAAATGGTGACGGATTTGGTGGCCCAGGCGCCGCGACTTGCCGCGTTGTTGCGCGACGGCGACGCGCTCTTGATCAAGGGTTCGCGCGCCAGTTCCATGGAGCGACTTTTGCAAGCCATCCGCCTAGAAAAATCTCCCGCCAAGAGTGCGAAGACTTCGTGACCAATCAACCGATGAAGAACGCATCGCATGCTTTTTAATCTTGTTGATCTTTGTCAGAACTGGCTTGATGAGCATGGGCTGTCCGCTGTTGTTCAGTTGATGTATCAGTTGGAGTTTCGCGCCTTGTTGGCAACCGCATTGTCATTCGCGATCACGGTGTTCGCTGGCCCAACGGTCATTCGCATTTTGCACCGCAAAAAAGTGGGCGACTCGCCGGAGTTCTACAACCAAACGCTTAACGAGTTGATGAAATCCAAGGCCAACACGCCCACCATGGGCGGCATTTTAATTGTGGCCGCCATTTTCATAAGCACCTTTTTGCTTTCAGATTGGATTCACAGCCGCTACGCGCAAGTGTGCATGATTGTGCTGTTTTGGCTGGCTGGATTGGGCTTCTTTGACGACCGATTGAAACTCACCGCGCGCTTTCGCAAACTCTCCACGCGCGAGGGCTTGTTTATGTGGGAAAAATTGCTGTTCACGCTGGGCATTGGAATAATCGCGGGCTACTTTCTGTACACAGGCGCGCAGCACATCGACGCCACCGTATTGAATTTGCCGTTCCAGCGCACCTATCCGCCAACTCCAATCGCCGAGGTGATTGTGCAACCACCCAATGTCGCGCCCAACGTGATCGTGCTTTCGTTCGTGTGGTTCGTGGTGTGCGCCACTTTTTGGATTGGCCTGATGAGCAACGCCGTCAACTTGACCGATGGCATGGACGGACTGGCCACTGGAACAGTTCTGATTGCCAGCATTGTGACGGCGGTCTTGGTGGCGATCGCCGTCAGCCCGCGCGCCAGCTTTTTCCTGATGGTGCCGCACGTGCCCGAAGCCAAGGAGTTGTTGGTGATTGTGGGAACCATGGCGGGCGCGTGCATTGGTTTTTTGTGGTTCAACTGTCAACCCGCCGCGGTGTTCATGGGCGACACCGGAAGCTTGGCGTTGGGCGGACTTCTTGCCACCATTCTTGTGGCCATTCGACAGGAACTTTTATTGCCGCTGGTGGGCGGAGTTTTTCTTATGGAAGCTGGCAGCGTGGTGACGCAAGTTGGATGGTTCAAGATCACCAACAAACTCACGGGCAAGGGGCGGCGCATCTTCCGCTGCGCTCCCATTCATCATCACTTTCAACTGCAGGGTTGGAGCGAATCACAAACCGTGGTGCGCTTCTGGTTGATCTCGCTGCTGCTGGGAATCGCGGCGCTAGTCATGTTGAAATTGCGCTGAAACACCGCAAAATGCTGGCATTGTGTAGGCGTGATGTTGGGCGTGGCGCCCGCGTGGCGCGGCGACAGCCCGCCTTCGCAACTGGCATTTACACGTTGAACAGGAAGTGCACCACATCGCCATCTTGCATGACATAGTTGCGGCCTTCGCTGCGCATCTTGCCCGCGTCGCGAATGGCTTTCTCGGAGCCAAGTTGCTCCAAGTCCTTCACCAAGTAGCACTCGGCGCGTATGAAACCCTTCTCGAAATCGGTATGGATAACGCCGGCGCTTTGCGGCGCGGTGAAGCCGCGGTGAATGGTCCACGCGCGAATTTCTTTCGGACCCGCCGTGAAATAACTTTGTAGGCCAAGCAAGTCGTAGGCCGCGCGCGCGACGGTGGCAAGCGCGGGTTGATTCATTCCCAAGCTGGCCAACATTTCCGCGCGGTCGGATTCAGTAAGTTCAGATAGCTCGCTTTCAATTTTAGCGCACACGCAAATCACTTGGCCGCCCTCCACTTTGGAGCGCGCCAAAACTTTTTGCACCATGTCGCACTGGCCGTTGAGATCATTTTCATGGACATTGGCCACGTACAACACTGGCTTGGCGGTGATCAGCCCAAGCCCGCGACCCAAGACGCGTTCCTCGGCGGTGAAATCACCACCACGCAAAGGATCACCTTTTGCAAGCAAAACAAAGGCTTTTTCAAGGTAGGCCACGCGCGCAATGGCGTCCTTGTCGCCGCCGCGCGCGGTACGGCGCAGACGCTCAAGGCTGGACTCGACCACGCCCAAATCAGCCAGCGCCAACTCCGTGTCAATGGTTTCAATGTCGCGGATTGGATCGGGCTTGCCGTCCACATGCATCACATCGGGGTCTTCAAAGCAGCGCACCACATGCAGAATGGCGTCGACCTCGCGAATGTGGCTAAGAAACTTGTTTCCCAAACCTTGGCCCTCGCTGGCGCCGCGCACCAAGCCCGCAATGTCCACAATGCGCACCGAGGCTGGAATTATTTTCTCGCTTTGAATTTTATTGGCGATGATGGTCAACCGGTCATCGGGCACATTGACCACGCCAACATTTGGCTCAATGGTGCAGAAGGGATAATTGGCGGCGGCAATTCCCGCCGCGGTGAGGGCGTTGAAGAGGGTGCTCTTGCCAACATTTGGTAGACCAACAATTCCGCATTCCATGAAGCAACTCCTCTGTTTGAAAATCAATGTCGAAGGGGCAAGATACTAGCGGCGAATCGCGCCGCCGAGGCGTTACGCTTGAGCCATGTCCGCCCCAGACCGTCCCACAGCACGAGCGCGCAAGAGATTGATATTTCTTGGGGCTTTGGCATTGTTGGCCATCACTGGGTTGTCCGCTCGTTTGTGGCAATTAACCGTTGTGGATGGCGCCGAGTTTCGTGAAGAAGCGGAGCAACGACTTGATCAAACAAGTTGGCTTCCATCCATTCGTGGAAAAATTGTCGATCGACGTGGTCGCGTGATGGCTGAAGATGTTGCCGCATACGATGTGGCGATTCATTATTCCGTAATTGATGGATCATGGGTGCGTGCTCGCGCGTTGCGCGCCGCGCGCAAAGCGTATGGCCGCTCATTGTGGGGAAGGCTTTCGCGAGAGGCACGGGATTCAACCGTGGAGTTGTGCCTTGTCGCAGAGGAGCAAGACAAGAATGACATGCTGGATAAGGTCGCCATGCTGTGCGATATTTCGCGCGCGCAGATTGACGAGAAAATAGAAATCATCCGCGCGCAAGTTCAAAAGCGCGCCGATGTGACATGGGCCAAGCAACGCGAGGCGTTGGCCGCGAAGTTGGGACATGATCCTGGTGATTCATTTCATCCGGAACCAATTCGTGAGCAAAAAACTTCCCATGTCATCGCGCGACAAGTTTCCGAAACCGCCGCTTTCGCCCTTCGCAAGTTAAGTGACCAGTCTCCATATTCGGTGGAGGTCATTGACGCCATGCGGCGCGTGCATCCATTGGATTCATGGGATGTTCGATTAAGTCGTAAAACCCTGCCAAAACCACTGCGAAACTCTGGTGACGCCAACATTCATGTTGTTGGAGTGTTTGATCATGTACTGGGAACAATTCGCGAGGAGACATGGGCTGAAGATTTGGCGCGGCGTCCATTTGTCAAGAGTGACGGAACAATTGATCCCGGCGGCTATCGACCAGGACCGGACTTGATTGGTGGACGTGGACTTGAAGCGGTGTATGAAAATTGGCTTCGTGGAGAACGCGGTCAACATCAAACGCACATGGACACACAGAAGGAAGAACGCGTTGAACCAAAGGATGGTCTTGATTTAATGTTGACCATTGACATTGAATTGCAAGCGCGAGTGCAGGCTATTTTAAATCCAGAATTTGGTTTGACCAAGGTTCAAGAGTGGCACCATGGTGGCGCGGATGGATTGCCAAATGGGTTGCCGTTGGCAAGCGCGGCGGTGATTGTTGAAGTGGACAGCGGAGAAATTTTGGCAATGGGAAGTTGGCCAACGCTGGCCGACGCCACGGGAATGTCGGCGAGCGATTTGTTTCGATTGCAACCCGGCGTGAACCGCGCCAGCGAGGCCGTCTATCCGCCGGGCTCCATTGTGAAACCTCTGGTCTATGTGGGCGCGGTGGGCGCAAAAAAATTTCCGCTCGCTGGCACGGTGGAATGCAAGGGACATTATTTCCCGGAGTTCAAAGATCGCGCGCGTTGCTGGATTTATCGACCGCAATACGGCATGACCAATCACACCGCGCAAACTGGCGGCGCGTTGAATGTGGAGGCTGGAATTAGCCGTTCTTGCAACATTTTCTTTTACACGGTGGCGCAAAAATATGGTCTGCGCCCGCTGGTGGATTGGTATAAAAGTTTGGGCGTGGGCATGACGCTGGGAAGTGGTTTGCAAGGACCACTACCCGCGGCGCAGCGTGGAGTTGCCGGCGAAAGCGTTGGCATGATTCCAAATGAGGAGCAACTGCTCAACATCGAGTCGCGCCACGATCTGTTCACGCCCATCATCATGGGAATTGGACAGGGACCAATTGCGTGGACTCCGCTGCAAGCCGCCAACGCGTTCGCCACGCTTGCACGCGGGGGAGAAATTTGCGACGCGCATATTGTGCGCGATGCGGACGCGCTTCCGCCAGACCGTCGAACAGGCAAACTAGACATGCCACCGGAAGCATGTCGCCGCGCGCTTGAAGGCTTGCGCCAATCTGTTGAAGAAAAACATGGAACGGGCCACCATATTAAATATGGTGATGGAAGCCAGGAGCCCATCATTGCAATTAAAGGAATCACCGTGCGCGGTAAAACGGGCACGGCGCAGGCGCCTCCGCTTCTCATGGACGACAACGGCGATGGCAAACCTGATCGTTCACTGAAAGGAATTGATCACGCATGGTTCGTGGGATTGGCCGGCGTGAAAGGCGCGAAACCAAAGTACGCCGTCGCTGTTCTTGTGGAGCGCGGTGGAAGCGGTGGCAAGGCGGCTGGACCCATCGCCGGGCAAATTGTTCAGGCCCTGTTGGACCAGGGGTACTTTGACGAAGAGAACAATGCCACAAAAGCCAATGAAAAAAGCCAAATTGAGCCATTTTATCCTTCGCAGGACCCCATGCCCATAGACCCGGAACAAGACGAGGGTGAAACGCACCTATGAGCGCTGTCTCACCACCACTTGGATACACAGGCGGTCGCACCTTGGGCAGCGGCGGACTTGTGTGGATGAACGCAGGGTGGATCGTGGTTGTGGCCGCAGCGTTGTTGACAGTGGGGGGAAGTTTTTCAATCGCGATCACTGAGCCCGCGCTTGCAAAGAAGCAACTCATGTTCGCGGGGTTGGGAATCATTGCCGCCGCCGCGGCCTGTATTCCAAGTCACAAACTACTCTCCAAAAGCGCGTGGTATTTGTACGGCATCTCGGCCATTTTATTATTGTTGGTGCTGGTGCCAGGCACGCCTGAATGGTTGGTGCGCCCAAAGAATGGAGCGCGGCGTTGGATCAATCTTGGGTTCTTTGAATTTCAACCAAGCGAAATTGCCAAGCTTGCGTTGGTGTTGGTGTTGGCGAATTGGTTGCGGCGGCCGCCATCTATTTTAAAGTGGCGTGGATTTTTCTCGCCGTTCGCCATTGCCATGCCGTTGATTCTTTTAATTCTTGTGGAGCCAGATTTGGGAACGGCCATGTTGTTTATTCCGCCAGTGCTGACCATGTTGTTGGTGGCTGGCGCAAGAAAAAGACATCTGGCCACGCTTATTCTTGGCGTCATGTTGATCGCGCCCATTACGTATCCCATTTTGCGGCCGCACCAACGCGAGCGTGTCGACGCGCTTTTTGCCCAATTTCGCGGTGATGACCGCTATGCGCGCGATATTGGATTTCAAGCCGATCGAGCCATGACGCTGGTTGGCGCGGGTGGATTTTCAGGCAACGATCATGACCACGCCAAGGCGTTGGTTAAAAATAATCATTTGCCAGAGGAGCACAACGACATGATCTTCGCGGTCATTTGTTGCCGTTGGGGGTTTCTAGGTGGTCTTGTGACTTGGTGTTTGGGTTTGATGTACGCCGGAGGCGCGGCGATTTGCGCGCTCTCAACACGCGACCCGTTCTCGCGCCTCATCGCCACTGGAATCGCCGCGATTGTCTTCACCCAAATCGCCATCAACACGGGAATGACGCTGGGCGTTTTTCCAGTGACTGGAATCACGCTGCCATTTGTCAGTTACGGAGGATCTAGCATGGTCTCAGGGTGGCTGGCCACCGGAATTATTTTTGGACTTGGACTTCGCAAACCACGCAACTTGGAAAGCCTAGGAGGTGTTCGTTGAATAGGGTCGCCGCGCCGCCGCCACTTTTTTATGAAATGTTGAAATCGCAATCGATCGAACTCGATCACGGCGACCAAGACAAGTTGGCGACATTCTTGTCGCACTTGCTGTTGGTGAATCAGCAATTTAATTTGACCGCCATCAAGGATCCAGCCGAGGCGTGGGTGAAACACATTGCGGACAGTCTTACGCTGCTGCCATTTCTGGCGGCGCTTGAAGCCAAGAACGTGGCCGACATTGGTTCTGGCGGCGGATTGCCTGGCATTCCGCTGGCCATTGCCATGCCGCAGGTGTCGTTTACTTTGATTGAAAGCACAGGCAAAAAGGCTCGATTTTTGTCAGAGGCGGTGCAGTTGCTTGGGCTTGCAAACGTATCGGTGATGCAGGCGCGCATAGAGGACGCGTCGGCGTTTCGCAGCGCCGAGCGCGAGGCCATGGACGCGGTCACGTGCCGCGCGGTTGGGCAATTGGCGTCCATTATTGAACTGGCGGTTCCGTTGTTGAAAGTGGACGGCGTGTTGTTGGCCATTAAAGGCGAGCGCGCCCCGCAAGAAATAGAGGCGGCGCAGCGTGCCCTTGAATTACTGCACGCTAAAGTAGACACCACCACGCGCACGCCAACTGGAACAATTGTGGCGGTGGTGAAATTGGCAAAGACTTCGCGCATGTATCCGCGCGATCAAGGCCTGCCGTCTCGCAAGCCACTTGGAATTGTGGAGCCCAATGAATCTGATTCGCAACCTGGCTAGAAATTTTCAATGACATTGCACGCTGAATCCATGTTGTGTGAGGACGGTCCGTTAGCGCGGCGTTTGGTTGGTTTTGAAATGCGTCCGCAGCAAGTGGAAATGGCGAAACTGGTTGAGGAAACCTTGGCCAAGCGCGGACGACTTTTGGTGGAGGCTGGAACAGGCGTTGGAAAAAGTTTCGCCTATCTCATTCCAGCCATCGCGCGCGCCGTGGAGGCCAAGGAGCGCGTGATTATTTCCACCAACACCATTAGTTTGCAGGAGCAATTAATTGACAAGGACTTGCCCTTGTTGCGCGCAGCATCCAGCCATGAGTTCAGCGCGGTTTTAGCCAAAGGGCGCGGAAATTACGTTAGTTTGCGCCGCTTGCGTTTGGCCAGTGAGCGTCAAGAGCGCCTCTTTCCAGACGAGAATGAGCGCCATCTTTTGCACGCCGTTGAAGATTGGGCCACCAACACGCGTGATGGAACTTTGTCGTCCCTACCGGTGCTTCGGCCAGAATCAATTTGGGAGCAGGTGCAAAGCGACACGCACAATTGCATGGGCAAGCGTTGTCCAACATATGACAAGTGCTTCTATCAATCGGCTCGGCGGCGCATGGAGAACGCGGATATTTTGGTGTGCAACCACGCGTTGTTTTTCAGCGACTTGGCCATGCGCGCGCGTGGCCGCGGATTTCTTCCCGACTACACGCATGTGATCTTGGACGAGGCGCATGAAATTGAAACTGTGGCCAGTGAAAATTTTGGTTCGCGTTTATCTGAAAGCGGCGTGAAACATTTTTTGCGTACGCTGGTTTCAAGCACCGGCAAGGGGTACTTGCCACAATTGCGTTTGGCCAAGGCCGGCTTGGAGCGCATTGAGCAGGCGGTGCGTTGCGCGGAGTTGTGCGAGCAAGCGGCGGAGGGTTTGTTCAACGACCTGTGGCAATTGTCTAAAAATGGTTCGCTTGATCCAGAGTCCGCGGGTGAGCAGCGGGTGATTGGCGCCAACGCGGTGGTGGACTGCTTGAGCGAGCCCATGAAAAACTTGGCGGGCATGTTGCGGTTTTTGCGTGAATCCGCCGAGGAAGTCGATCAATTTGAATTGAACGCATTTGCCGAGCGCGCCGACGCCTTTGCATTGGCCAGCCAATCTTTGCTGGCGCAAAATATTCCTGGATGCGTGTACTGGATTGAAGGTGGCCGAAAAAATAAACGTGGCGCGCGCGCGGCGGTGTCGCTGCAAGCGGCGGCGGTTGATGTGTCGCCTTTATTGCGCGAGCAGTTGTTCTCTAAAAATATTTCCGTGGTACTGACCAGCGCCACATTAGCGACGGGCTTGAATGATTTCGCGTTGGCGTCGCGGCGCCTGGGGTGCGACGACGCCAAGACCGTGCAACTTGGAAGTCCCTTTGATCTTGCGCGCCAAGTGAAGTTCATCATTGACGCAACCATGCCCGATCCAACCGATCAAAACTTTGAGGCCGCGCTGGCCAATCGAATTCTGCGCCATGTGCGTGAGACCGACGGCGGCGCGTTTGTGTTGTTCACAAGTTTGGCCACCATGGAGCGCGTGGCGCGCGCGGTTGAATCGGATTTCGCGCGCGATGGGCATCCGTTCTTTGTGCAGAATCGCGGCATGCCGCGCAACACCATGTTGGACCGATTCCGCGAGGATGCGCGCAGCGTACTGTTTGGCGTGAGCAGTTTTTGGCAGGGCGTGGATGTGCGCGGTGACGGCTTGCGCAATGTCATCATCACGCGCCTTCCATTTGAAAGTCCCGACAAGCCTCTCACCAAGGCGCGTGGCGAAAAGTTGGCCAGCGAGGGCGGCGATTCATTTCGCGACGATCAACTTCCGCGCGCAATCCTGCGGTTTCGCCAGGGTTTTGGCCGCCTGATTCGCTCTAGTCAAGATTCCGGGCGCGTGGTTGTTCTAGATTCTCGCATCGCCAAAAAGAATTACGGCCGCGCATTTCTCAAGGCGCTGCCCGAGGGCGTGATTCCTGAAATTGATGAGGGCGAGGGAATTGATCCGCCAAGTTTTGAAGAGTGATCACGCCTTGATGATGGAAGTCTTGGCAAACGTGCCGCCTAAAATTTTCGCGCTTGGCGCCTTGAGCCAATCGTCTAAAATGTTGGCGTAGACACCACG
>CAIWNO010000279.1 GCA_903914045.1 uncultured bacterium
TCTTTATTGATGGATCGGTCGGGCTCTCGCCACGCGCGCCAGGCGCTTAGTTTCTGAAGTCGTTGCTCAAGTGGATCCACCAATTCATGGTAGCGCCGACGCGTGTCCGATTGAAATGCGCTTCAACGGCAAATGTTCTTGCCGCTGATCCGAACCGCGCACGAGATTGACCCACCACTTGGGAACGGAATGGTTCTTGTCGCACGGGCAAACCACGGACAAGAATGCCCGACCGTTTAGAAATGGCCGCATCACTCGCCGCCACACCAACACACATGAGTATGCTCTGATCAACGTGCTTCCAATTCGACTAGAAAAATTGCGTTGCGACTTTGGTTCGACCGTCGCAGTGGATTCAGTTGACCTGCATATTCCGGCGGGCTCGTTGTATTTCATGTTGGGGCCGTCAGGTTGCGGCAAGACAACACTGCTGCGAATGATTGCCGGTTTTCAAGAACCCACCAGTGGAAAGATTTTCTTTGGTGACCGCGATGTCACGCACATGCCGCCAGAAAAGCGAAACGCCGGAATGGTTTTTCAAAGTTACGCGCTGTGGCCACACCTGAGCGTGTTTGACAATGTCGCATTTGGGCTGCAAGTGCGTGGCGTGTCCGCCGCCGAGCAGGTCAGGCGTGTTGGCGCCGCGCTTGAAATGGTGCGGATGGGACATTTGGCGCCGCGAAAACCAAATCAACTTTCTGGTGGTCAACAACAACGCGTTGCCTTAGCGCGCGCGATTGTTTTTAAGCCGGAGGTGTTGTTGCTGGATGAGCCGCTTTCAAACCTGGACGCCAAGTTGCGCCTAGAAATGCGCGCCGAAATTAAGCGTATTTGTAGTGAAATTCACATGACCACCGTGTATGTCACGCATGATCAGAAGGAGGCCTTAAGTTTGGCCGACGGCATGGTGGTGCTTCGCGATGGACGCATTGAACAAATGGGGGCGCCGAAGCAGGTTTATCAACAGCCGAGCAATTCATTTGTGGCGGAGTTCATGGGTGAGACTAATTTTATTCGGGGAACGGTGAAATCACGTAACGCCAACGGTTGCGACATAGAAACCGTCGCGGGAATGTTGCATAGTAGTTGCTGTAGCGCCGACGTGGGCGCGCACGTGACACTAAGTATTCGTCCAGAGTCGCTGCAAATTACAGATGGACCCAATTGCATTCGCGGAGTTTGCAAGAGCAGTCTATATTTAGGCGAGATGTCGCAACACCATATTGAAACGCCCGCTGGCATTGTGAAAGTGTTTGAACTTGATCCACGCGAGACCACGCGCGCTGGACAACACCTGTCGTTGCGCGCGCAACCCGACACCGTGGTGGTGCTTGCAGAGAAATAAAATGATTCAGATGGAAGTAAATAACGTTCCCGTAGAATTGAAGCCGCAAGACAGGCAGGTGTTCACGCAGTTGCTGAACTCCATGTTGCCCGCCATGGTGGGTGGCAAAAAAATAATTGAATTGTTGTGCAGCATTCTTTCCGAGGGCTCCAAACGCGGCATTGAAACAACAAATCCCACCTATCAAGCGGCGTTGTGGGCCATGTATCAGGTTGGCGTACGCGGTGTTCGCATCAATAATGAAACCAACAACGCGGATCTAAAGACGGAAAAGTCAACGGAGTTTGACAAGCAACCCTTCGAGTCGCATTTCACAAACGGAAACATTACAACTGGTCGCGCCATGGTTGCGTCCATGATTTTATTCACCAACCGAAACATGCGCGTGAACCAAGTCATGCAACAAGTGGTTCCACAAACCATAGAGATGATGAAGCCAACCAACGAAGCGGTGATGAAGGCGCGCTTGGCTGGCGAGGACATTCATATCACCGCGGCGCGCTACTTCGTCAGGATGATTGAAGCTGGTCACGCAATGGAATCATTGGAAGTTCGCTGCGCCCTGCAAGTGTTGGCGGATCTTTCCGTTGCGGCGTTCTCATATAGCGTTGAAAATAAAACCATCAACATAGAGGGCTTCAACGAGGCCAACGCGTGCGCGCTTGCCTATTTACAGGGAATGGATGCTGAACATATTGCGCAAGTGCACACACGCGCGGTCAGCGCCAACGCGCGCATGCGCGGCGCGGCCAAACCTGTTGTCATGGCGCGCAGGCGGCGCTCGTAGAACACCACTTCTCTAGGCCGCCGGTAAGTTGCGCAAACACCTCGTCGGGTAATTTTCCAGCGTCCACCACAAGAAAATCGTTTGGGTTTTGTTGCGCTTGCCGCAAATATCCCTGACGCACGCGCGCGTGAAAATCCTCGCCTTTGCCCTCCATTCGGTCCATTAATGGATTCAGTCTTGACATGGCAATGGCGGTGTCGACATCAAACAACACATTCAGGTCTGGCCAGCGGCCGCCAATGGCAACTTGCGCCACGGCGCGAATTTCATGCGGCGGTAAACCACCCGCGGTGCCTTGATACGCCAACGTGCTTGCCACAAATCGATCGCTAAGAACAAATGTTCCATCGCGCAACGCGGGCTCAATGCGCTCCTTCATAAGTTGCGCGCGGCTGGCCATGTACAAAAGCATTTCGCAACGCACATCCATTTCGCCGTGGGTTGGATCAAGCAACACCTCGCGCACGCGTTCACCGATCGCGGTCCCACCAGGCTCACGCACGGTAAGCATTTTTAAATTTTTGTCTTTGCAAAATTTTTCCAGGCGCGCAATCTGCGTGGACTTTCCGCTGCCGTCGGGACCCTCAAAGGCCAGAAATTTTCCACGCAAGTTGTTCCACCAACTGTCGCTCATGATCACTCTTCAGTGGTCTCGGCCACTTGCGGATCACCGATGACGGCGGAACCCACGCGCACCATGTTGGCGCCACTTTCAATGGCCACTTCAAAGTCGTTGCTCATGCCCATGGAAAGAATGTTGAATACGTCGCCACCCGCGCCGCTTCCACGAATTTCCTGGAACAGTTCATGGCAGCGCTCAAAGGTGCGTCGCGCCGCGTCTTGACCGCCCTCAAGCGGACCCATGCACATTAATCCGCGCGGCTTCATATTGGGCATGCCGATGAGTTGCTCCACCAAATGTTTCACCGCCGGCGGCGCAATGCCGTGTTTGTTGCTGTCGCCGGACACGTTCACTTCCAGCAACACTTCGGTTGGCGTTGGTCGGCGCGTTGAAGCGTCTTGCACTTCCTCCGCAATACGCATGGAGTCAATGGAGTGGATCAGGCGCGCGGTCTCGACGCACTTTTTTACCTTGTTGCGTTGTAGCGAACCCACCATGTGCCAGCGCA
>CAIWNO010000280.1 GCA_903914045.1 uncultured bacterium
CGCGGAGATTGAGGTCTTCAACAAGGCGATTGATTTGCCAATTCTTCCCGATGACCACGACGCGCCAAAGATCAACGAAGAAATTCGCTTGAAGTATCGATACTTGGATTTGCGCCGTCCGTCCATGCAAAAGATTTTGCGCGAGCGCCACCGCGTGTTGCAATACACGCGCAACTATTTTTCTAGCCAGCGCTTCACGGAAATTGAAACCCCGCTTCTCATTAAGAGCACGCCCGAAGGCGCGCGCGATTTTCTGGTGCCATCGCGCTTGCACCCCGGCGACTGGTACGCGCTTCCGCAAAGCCCGCAACTGTTCAAGCAAATTTTAATGGTGGCTGGTTGCGAACGTTATTTTCAAATCTGCCGCTGCTTGCGCGATGAGGATCCACGCGCCGATCGCCAAGCGGAATTCAGCCAAATTGACCTTGAATTAAGCTTTGTTGACCGCAGCGATGTCATGGATGTCATGAGCGGTTTCGTGCAAGGTTTGTGGAAAGAAATGTTGGGCGTGGATGTTCCAACCATCACGCGCATGACGTGGATTGACGCCATGAATCGATTTGGCAGCGACAAACCAGACACGCGATTTGGTCTTGAGTTGCACGACATCAGCGCGGTCGCCGCCAAGTGTGGCTTTAAAGTTTTTGACGAGGCGCTGGCCAAGTCGCGCCTTGGTAAAAACGGCTGCGTGAAAGCCATTGTTGTGCCAGCGTCATTGGGCCAACTCACGCGCAAGATGACCGACACCTACGCGGATTTTGTGAAGGCCTTCAAAGCCGGCGGCGTGGCCGTGACAAAAATTTCCGCCACTGGAACTTTTGAAACGGGCATCGCAAAATTTGTGGAGCCCATTGCCGCGGAATTCAAAGCCGCGCTGAACGCGCAACCTGGCGACACCATTCTCATGGTGGCTGACCACTGGGAAATTGCCGTCAAGGCCGCCGGTGAACTACGCCTGAAAGTGGCCGAAGACATCAAAGCCATTCCAGCGGGCATGTGGAATTTTCTGTGGGTCATTGATTTTCCAATGTTTGATTTTGACGAGGAAGGCAACCGCTGGGTGGCCATGCATCATCCATTTACCAGCCCAAATCCCGACCAATTTGACCTTTTAGAGAGTGACCCCGGCGCCTGCGTCAGCGCGGGCTACGACATGGTTCTCAACGGCAGTGAAATCGCCGGCGGCTCCATTCGTATTCACCGTACCGATGTGCAGGAGAAAGTGTTCAAACTCATTGGCCTTACGCAAGAGGACGCGGACCGCAAGTTTGGATTCCTGCTCAGCGCGCTGCGCCACGGCGCGCCGCCCCACGGCGGAATGGCGTTTGGTCTTGATCGCTTGGTCATGCACTTGTGCGGCACCACAAATATTCGCGACGTGATTGCGTTTCCAAAGACGCAGTCTGGCGGCGACCTGATGATCGACGCGCCTGGTCCAGTGGACGATGAGCAACTGAAGGAGTTACATGTGCGCCGCGCCGCTACGGAAAAAGCGCCAGCTTAATTTTTTTGATATGCAAAACAAAAGACGCGCGAAAAATGAATCCGCGCGTCTTTTTTATTTCATTGAATCAATGTTAATGCACGCCTTGCGCGGCCAACCAACGTTCGCAATCAAGCGCAGCCGCGCAACCCATTCCCGCCGCCGTGATGGCTTGTCGATAGTGAGCGTCCGCGATATCGCCCGCGGCGAACACGCCTTCAATATTGGTGCGACTATCGCGGTTACGTAATTTCACATAGCCCTTCTCATCCAGCTCCACCGCGGTGCCTTGTAAAAACTTGGTGGCCGGCGAATGTCCAATAGCCAAAAACAAGCCTTTTACAGGCAAATTTCGCCGTTCTTTGGTGCGCACGTCTTCCAAAAGCAACGACTCAATTTTGTCCTGGCCAAGCACATCCGCGACAACCGTAAACCAATGCATAGTGACTTTCGGGTTGCCCAACAACCGCGCTTGCATGGCTTTGCTGGCACGCAGTGAATCACGGCGAATGATCATGTGCACATGGCTGGCAAACTTCAACAAGTAGCTGGCCTCTTCCATAGCGCTATCACCACCACCAACAACGGCAATTTCTTGATTGCGATACGCGGGCAACGCGCCGTCGCACACCGCGCACGCGCTCACGCCTCCACCACTCATGGCAAGACGCATTTCATTTTTCAGACCGATCCAATTTGCCGTGGCGCCCGTGGACAAAATCACGCTTTGCGCCAACACGGGCGCGCCTTCGCTCAACTCAAGTTTGAAAGGCCGCTGTGTAAAATCACACTTCACAACATCCGCCTCTGAAATCTTGGTGCCAAATCGCTCCGCCTGCTCGCGAAACTTTTGCATCATCTCGGGTCCTTGAATTCCCTCTGGAAAACCAGGGTAATTCTCAACCTCGGTTGTCAACATCAATTGGCCACCCGGCAACACTGGCGCCGGATCCGTACGTGGCACGCCAATAATGCAGCGCGGCGACAAATTAGCGCGCGCGGCATAAATAGCGGCGGTCCAACCTGCGGGCCCGCTTCCAATGATCACAACTTTTTCAACATTTGTTTCAAGCATTACAACCTCTTATTTC
>CAIWNO010000281.1 GCA_903914045.1 uncultured bacterium
GGCGCACCATCTCGGCCTCATCGGGGCAAACCAAATGCAGCACGGCAAGAACATCAAGATGGTCCTTCAGGGCTTTGGCTTGGCTCACGGTGCGCGGAATTCCATCAAGCACCAATAAATCCTGCGCGGGTTTGAAGATGCTCAGCGACACTTGCGCCTTCATGTTGTTCTGCCACATTTCAACGGTGAGTTCATCTGGAACCAACTCGCCCTTGCTGGAATGCGACATGAATTGTTTACCCAGCGCACTTGTCAAATCAAGCGAGCGAAAGACATCGCCGCAGGCAAGATGAAAGAAGCCAGGAATTTCACCAAGGATTTTTCCTTGAGTGCCTTTGCCAGAACCGGGTGATCCAAAAAGAAGAATGCACTTGTATCGATGACTCATGTGGGCTCCTGTGTTGCGTGCGGAGTATGCCATAGGAACGCGTTCTGCGAAAGGCAATGGTGGATAGTCTTGCGGCGTGGAATTTCCCAAATACGAATGGCATTCCCGCGCGACGGCCCGTGATTCATCCATTGGATTTCGCGAGCGCGTGATTCGCGGTCGTGGATTGGGTGGCGAGCGCAACGCGCAATTGTTCGCCACCAATCAGCCGCCACTGGCCTTGATGCATGACCCCGGTTCGCTCAAAGGCGCCGACGATGTGGCGCGCGTGTTGGATCGCTGGATCACCCAAGGCAAACGCATCGCGGTGTACGGCGACTACGACGCCGATGGAATTTGCGCCACGGCCATTTTGATCCGCTTGTTTCGTCAACTCAATGTGCAGCCGGCGCCCATTGCCTACATACCGCATCGCGTGATCGAAGGCTACGGTTTGCACAACGAAGCGCTGGATGAATTGCGCGCGCGCAACATTGAAGCCGTCATCACCGTGGATTGCGGCGGCTCCTCCGTTGAGGAGGCGCAACACGCGCGCGCGTTGGGAATTGAAATGGCCATCACGGATCATCATCGCTTGCGCTATGACGACCAAGGCCATGTTCAGTTGCCACCCTGCGAGGCGATCGCGCATCCGGACTTGGGCGACACGCCGTTTCGCGCAATATGCGCCGCCATGGTGGCGTTAAAAGTGGCCAAGCGATTGATTCGAATTCGCACGGGTGACTCGCCGCCGCAACTTCTGCGCCAATGGATTGTGAATGAGGCGCTGCCGCTTGCCGCCGTGGCCACCGTGGCGGATGTCATGCCCATGATCGATGAAAATCGCGTTGTGGTTGCCAACGGTTTGGCGGTTCTGAAAAACACCAGCGTGATGGGGCTGCGTTGTTTAATTCCAAGCGCCGCGCTTGGCGGCGCGCAACTTGAAGCCAGCGTGATTGGATTTCAAATTGCGCCGCGCTTGAATGCCGCGGGTCGGCTTGAGCACGCCACGCAAGCGCTTGATTTGCTTCTAAGCGACAACCCCGCCGACTGCAAAAATATGGCGGCAAAATTGAATGAATTGAACAATGTGCGCAAGCAGGACACTGAAGCCATGGTTGCCGTGGCGCGCGAGAAAGCGGTGGCCGCGTCGCTGCACTCCGCGGATCGGTGCTCCATTGCCATGGCTGACAAAAGTTGGAACCCCGGCATTCTGGGTTTGGCCGCGGGCAGGCTTTCCGAGGAATTTGCGCGCCCCGTGATGTTGTTTGGCGCTAGCGACAGCGGTTGGAAAGGTTCGGGCCGCGCGCCCAATGGATTTGATTTGCACGAGTGCTTGACTAACTGCTCACAATATTTCACCAACTTTGGCGGGCACGCGGCGGCGGCGGGCGGCTCCATGAACTTCGATCAATTCGATTTGTTTGCGCCCCAGTTTGAGAAATTTTCCAAAATTCAAATGCGCGATGGCGTGCAAAAGCCCGCGCTGGAAATTGACGCGGAACTTTCCTACGGCGTGTCCAAGGATAAAAAAACTATGGCGTCGATTCAGTCGCTTGGTCCATTTGGCCAAGGATTCTCTGATCCAAATATTCTGATGCGCAATTTGCAAGTGTTGCGCACGGACATTCTTGCGGGCACGGGTTTGAAATTGTTGGTGCAGGACGATGCCGGCGCCAAGGGCGAACTTATTTTGTGGCGCAACGCGCAGCATCGAAATTTATTCACGCCAGGCCGGCGCTTTGACGCGGTGGGTTGTCCAAAATCCAGCAGTAATCCGCGCTTTCCGCCGTCGGTGCATGTGAAAGACATTCGCTTTCACGACGCGTCAACGCCGGCTTGATTTTATTTTTCATTGTGTCCCAGTGTTGTCGCGGTCAAGAATTTTGATCGGACGCGCCCAACGCGCAATCACTTCACGCCGGTTTTACATCACAAATTCTTCGCCACGGCGAATGGATTTGATCGTGGTTCGATTGCGCACATCATTGGCTTCAAGCGCCGCCAGCGGACCAATCTCAATCTTGGCGTCCACGCTGCCATCGGTTCGCCTCGGAATAATCACGCCCACGCTTTCAAGCCACGCGCCGTTGCGGTCGCTTTGAATGCGGTGGCTACTTGCGGGGCTGTCCTCGCCCTCGGCGTTTTTAATGGGAGCGAATTCCTCCATGCGGCTGGTCTGAAGCGTAATGCTTGAGCGCGCCAATGGCAGCGCGTCGAAAATAAAACATTCAAACTTGTACGCGTTGGGTTTCTCCGGTTGCGTGTGCGCACCAGTAGCGGCGTCAAAGCAGGGAACTTTTTTGTGCGCGCGGTGCCACGGAAGTTGCGTGTCACCGCTGGTGGCAAGTCGCATTGCAAATTCAACCGAGAGCACATGCACCGCGATGTTGGCGGCGCCAAAGGCAAGTTCACCGGCCGCGTCGCGTTGATGCGCCATGGCGCTTGGCAAATCCGAATATTCAATCACAGTGGTTCGGCTACCCGCATCGGTTGGAATGTTGCACAAAACACCCACTTTTTCGGCGGCATTTCGCTTGGGCACGCACTTGCTGCTCATCTCGCCGCTGGATCCCGGCGCGCCAACATGCGCGCCAAGAAAAATTGGATCAATGGCGCGCACCAGTGGATTGTCAATTTGAAAGTAACTCAGTTGCGTAATTCCACGCGTGGACATTTCCTTCAGCGCGCCGGAACTATGCAGCGCGCGAATGGCGCCGCCGTGCCCATCTGGATTTGTCGCCACTTCGCCCGCGGCGGACATGAGAATTTTTCCATCCGCGTCGGTGCATGGAACCACGCCTTGGGGAATAAAAACATGCTCATGTTTTTGACGGCCAAAATAATTATTGTCGGCGAAGAAGGCGCGCGTGTCGGCGTCGTTCTGTGGACTGGTCATGATGAACCACGGAATGCGAACGCTGTAGCGGCGCTCCGTGGCCAGAATTTGTTCGGCGAACACGCGAAAGAGCGGCTTACCCGTGACCACCGTCGCGGGATAGGTGCCCTTGGGTCCGCGCCAACCAAGACGCGTGCCTTGACCGCCGGCCACTGTGAACGCGGCGACTTGTCCGCGCCGGATCATCTCTTCGCCCGCGGCGCGAAAATCAACCGCGCTCGCTGTGTCGTAACGAATGACATTGGGTGGAGTCAGAACGGAAAGGTCGCGCGACTTTTGCGAACTGGTTTGCGCCAGCATGTCCGCCAGTTCCTCCAGCGGCAATGAATTGATTTGATTTAGAAAACGCGTCAACGCCTGCGCGCCCAATGTGTCCGCGCCCACAAGCAGGTGCTCTTGTTGCGCGCGCTTCAATCGCTCGGCTGTTTCTTGCATTCGGTCCATGTTCAGAATCTGTCCTTCGCGTCTCAAGGGTTCGACAAGTGATTCACTTTTTGGCGTCGCCGCTCATTGACTCCGGCGACTCCGGGTCGCTCCAGCCATCGGGCCTATGTCGCACAATCAAACCGCGGCGCAAATAAATCACTTGCTCGCAAATATTGGTGGAGTGATCGGCGATTCGATCAACGGCTTTCACTACGGCCAACAATCGA